>JAOZLT010000001.1:0-54020 GCA_029934675.1 Candidatus Altimarinota bacterium
GCTGATTCGATAGTATCTATCTTAGCTCACCCATCTTTCGCTATTGAATCAATTATACTTGCTGTATTGAGATTAGTTTCATGTCTAGCACGCAACGCATCAACATTGTTTTTAACCTCGTTTATATTCATATCAGAGACATATAACGATAGGTCAACATCTTTATGCGTAACATCAACTATATCATAAATATCTTTACCTTCTTTTTCAAATAACTTTTTTGTATCTCCTCAAACAAAAGCAGCGATTTTATTATCTGTTATGATCTTATTAATATATGTTCATATTGCTGGTGACATACTAGGAAGCTCCAAGAATCAATGCTTTTTAAATATAGCATTAACTTCTCGTTCATCGTAAGTATACGGAAGTTTTATAGATTGGGATGTAATATCTTTTTTATTATATGATTCGAAAAAACTATTTAACATTGTATCGATTTTTTTTGTATAAACAGCTGTAGGGTCAGCCATGAATATAGCATCGTTCTTAGATATATATACCGAATCCTTTAATCCAGATGAATGTTGTGCATGAAATTCATAATGTTTTATATCTTTATTATAAAAAATATTTCAAAAATATGGATCAGTTTCTTTTAATGTCTTTAATCTTTCCTTGAACTCATCAGTACTTACTTCTTCTGCAAATTGCCTAGTCTTTAATACTTTCGTCAGCCCTCATCCAACATATTCCTTCTCATCCATAACAAGTTTAACCTTTTCAACTAATCAAGGATAGTTTTTAATTACCCAATTTTCTACTTCAGGTCCAAGATTCAACATTAATATAGATGCAGCAATGTCTCAATATTCATCAATTGACTTTATTCCCTCTAATCAGGCTATAATAGATGCAGGATTTTCTATACGAGATGTTATACCCCATGCTCAATTATGAAATACTTTTGAAACTTTTATTTTTTTTCCATTTTTAATAATGGTTATTGTTTTGTTTGCTTTAGAAAACTTTATATTTCATTTACTAGTAAAAAACTGTTTCATTATGTGCGGTAATCATACATATGCTTCTTCACTACCGATAGCTAAATATTGTTTTCATACTATATATGATTGCGCACTAACCATATCGTTACTGATGATAGTAAGTTTAGCATCTCATAAATTTTCTTTGATTATAGTATTTAATCAGTTATCTTCTTTTAACAAACGTTCCATATCAAACTTTTTAAACACATCAAACATTTTTTTTATTTCTCCTTTAACAGCATTATAGTTTTTGGGTCGAGCTCAAATTACATTAAAGTATGCCTGTTTATAGTAAGACTCAAATATTAATTCACCCAATTCATCAGTATGCCCTTTACCTCATTTGCTTAGCAAATTAAATGCAGTACTAGCTTTATCAAATCTTTTTATTAAGTCAGGAAAATTTTTGGCTCATAAGTATGATGTCAATCATCAAAATATATTCATAAACGATTGTGAAACAACTTTAGATGGTGCGTCCAATCAAATCTGTGAATAGTAAGTATTTATCAAATCATCCCAAAATTTTATACTATCACTATATGATACTGCATCAACAGCATTCTGGATATTCAACCCTCATGCTAAAGATGCTTTAACAAATTCAGAATCTTCATCTCCAATCAAAGAGAAGAATGTACCTATAGGTCTTGTCTTATATGTAGCATTACCTGTGTTAGATTTAGATTTGAATGTATGTCATAATACATCTCAAGCATATTCTATAGCTTTCATCTTCGCTTTCTCTTCTGGTACAGGGAGATAATCTTTTGTTTTATTATGTAACATATCTCATATAGTTCATCATTTAGTTTTATATTTAGATAACTCAGGAAATATAAACGCAAGATCACCATCGAAATCCCCATTAAGTTTAGCAGCTAATGTATGATTCATATATATTCAATCCTCTGCGTCCAGTATCTTCTTAGCCTTTTCACCTAAGTCATCTATCAAAATAACCGTATGGGCTCATACAGATGAAGCATTGGTTACTGGTGCCCTTACGGTCATCAACTTGTCCCCAGATTTTCGCACTGTGTCTTTCGGTGACAATTTTTCTAGTACTGATCTTTTCATATAGATAATAGAATCTTTTTCAAAATCTAGTTTTTCTAACAACCCAGGAACTTTTTTAGCAAGATCCTCTTTTATTAGTTTTTCTGTGTGGGTATTCACTCATAACATAAACGTTCATAACCCTGGTACTCTCTTGGCAGATACATGGTTTCAAAATTGAGAATTCATATAGTCTGTTATCCCTTTTTTATCTCTACTAGCAACATACTTACGAATCTCAGCTAGCTCGTTTGTCTCTAAGATTAGTTTATAAATAGAGTCCCGATCGTTCTTCTTTAACAAAACCAACATCTTAATCGCATTATCTAACTTACCTTTACTTGCTTCTAATGTATATTCAGATATAGCACCAAGTATATCATGATCAAAAATATTCTGGGTTATCTGTTTGAAAAATTTAGCTTTAGAATTTACTGTCGCAAGCGATCAATCATTCATATAGTATCTCATATTCTTATTAGTATTGAACGTCCTAGGATATTCTATACCATCCATTCACTTAACAAGATTCCCTGCATCGTCATACTTAGCTTCAACTAAATATTTCTTTATAAGATTATCGTTACCTATAACCGGATATTCTCCATATATTATTCTAGCAAGTGGTTCACTATCTAACCCTTTTATTATTTCTTCTATATTATCTCAATCACGAAACTCTATCCCATATAAATTCAGGAAACCACCTTGTGACCGTCAAGATGTTTTGTATGCATCTATTGCTGCGTTTTGTGCTATCTTAAAATTTCATTCTGTAGACAGAATTATCGATTCAACTTTATCAACATTACCCCTAACAAACAACCCTTTCAATGAATAACCATCTCATGAATAATTTATTTTAGTTGTCTTTTTATCTCATCTGATAACAAACTGTTCTTGATGTGCATCCATATGATCTCAACTTAAGAATCACATCCCGTCTTCCCTATCTACTACTTTTGTTTTAGTTCATCATTCTCAATACCTATAGATTCATTCACTATCCTCAAAAATACAGACCCTTAAATTAGATCCTATAGCAGAAGCCTCAGGCATTGTTGTAGATATCTTCTTATGATATTTCCTTGCTTTCATATAGAACGAATCCTTATACTCGTTAGTATCTAACAACATTCATTTAAAATGTTTATTTGATCAAGGTACTTTACTAACACTAGTTTGTTTCATAAACAAATAATTAGTCAATATTTTACGTCGAGTATCAGCCTCCTCTGCATTCTCAAAAGTAATCTTATATCTTCAAGTATCTTCTTTAGTAATATCCATACTAGAGAGACCATTCTTTTTGTTTATCTTAGCAGATTTCAAATCTTCAACAAATTTTATTCAATGTTCATCCATCAACATTTTTTCTAAGAACCAGGTTTCATATGAGATCATATCTAGTTTAGAATCGTTTACCAATATAGGTATATTCTTTGGCGAATAACGTCATCAAATATTTTCTATTCAAGAAAACTCTTTCAATATACCTTCTATGTTATCAGCAATATCATATTTAGAAATAGATTTTGTTGATCAACTTAATATTGTATATACGTTATCAGACGGAACTATACCTAACGCTTTATCTATATCTGATATAGATCAATAAGATATCCCGGTAGCTTTACCATTAGAAATCTGTTCGATAATTACTTCTCAAGTATCTGCATCTTTAACTATAGATACGTCAATATTTTTAGTATAAGGGATAAAATCAACAACATCATCCGGGCTATAAAACGCATGTGTTCTACGTAGTTTGTCCTCTAATATTTTTCAACGTGCTGATCACCATATAGCATTTGTACCAACAGCATTCTTATATATCATTATAAATTTTTCAACATCCTTTACCTTACTAGCAGTCTCAAATAATTTTTTAGTTGCGAACATATTTAAAGTCTTGGTATCACCTACTCAGATCCCGAACAAACTTATAGCCTCTTCTTTCATTAATGTCTGCATAGCATCAGTAATATGATTCGCTTCTTTTTCTAGTTGTTCGTATAGATCAATATTCTCGAGCGCATCTATATCTGTAGCTTCTGTTAACGCGAATGTACTAGGTTCTACAGTTGTTCATTCAAGCATATTCTGTCTAGCAAGTACATCTTCTATAGGCGTACCATCATAAGTTTTATGATTAATTATTATAGCTGTAACCTCTTCGCTCACATCAGAAACTATATCCTCACCAGAACGTCTAGCATATATTCATGATTTTTCAGTAAACTCAAAATATCCAGGGATATCTAACCCTGGTGTAGTTACTATCCCTCTAGCACCAACAGCTTTCATAACATCAGCATCATCTATAACCAACACTATATCATCAGCGAGTACTTCTAGATTAACAATACCACTATCAAACAACCCATAATGTTTACTACCTTCTTTTACGATAACATTATTAACCATCCCTCCAAAATTTTTCTGTGTTTCAGTAAGTATATCGTCTCAATCTTTATATTTAACCCTCGCAATATCTATTTTCTTTTTACTATTTATGGGAAACCCAACGATATGATGCTTAGAATTGTTTTTTGATTTCGATACTACTTTATTTAATTCTGTTTTAGTTATATTATGTTTTACTGGAGCACTCTTTTTTGTGGAAATCTTAATCGGTTTCTTCTTAGGTCTCTTATGTAATGCATCCCATACTTTTCTTGTGGTGGTTTTCTGTGGCGTTGGTCATAGAATAACTTTAGCTCTTTTTATTATCTCTCAATTCTCTCAGTGTTTTCATTCTGAAACAACATCAATTATAATATATCAAAAATCACTATGTCACTCAACATTGATAATTTCATAACTATTATTTCATTCTATATGTTGTTGACCTACTAATGTAGATACTGTTTTCTTTTTTCTACCTTTAATCTTATTGTGTTTTTCTACTCTAGCTCTATGTTTATCCTTAATTTTCTGGATCCCCTCATTATCAACCATCTCTTTTTTAGCTTTGAAAGTTTCTGCGGTTTGTGGGATATCAATAGCATCATCAAACTCTTCAAACGTATCATACTTCTCAGCCTCTTTATGTATCAATTTCTGTCACTCAGGTGGTTCTACTTTAACAACTGTTTCAACAACGTCCTCAACCACATCATCAGCCTGATTGTCAACAGAGCTTAAGATCTCGTCAACTATATTGCTCTGTGATGCCTGCTTATTTACCCAGTTGTTTACCTTCTGTACATCAGCATTAGAAATATCCTTTCATTCAGTATCTATAAGTTTCATCGCCTCATCAGTAACAGCCGCGATATCTCAGTCTTCTCATATGATCTCTTTAACTGTTGCAGCGTTCTCTTCTCACATATTCTGTTCTATGATCTTTTTCTCTTTCTTGGTTTTAGCTGGTGTCTTTTTTATCGGTGCATCACTCATAACCTTCTTCGGATCAACAGCTTTTTTTGTAACATTTTGTGTATCGAAATCGATATACACCCTTCAACCTTTATCTGTTTTTATATTGTTAGTAATGTATCCCCATCACTTTCAATATGTTTCTGCCGCTTTAGATCATTCTTTTAATATAGAAAAATTTATACTAGGTTGTGCGGACACATCTATCTTTCAATTTTTTGTATTGATATACTTACCTCTTCTTTGCCATAGACTATCTCATGCATCTGCGAATGCTTTATCAATAACAGATCCAGGCTCAGCCAATGTATAATATATTGTTTGTTCTGCAGTCTTTGATTTATATATAGGTGAGGTCTGATAATAATTATATTTCTTTCATCATACTTCTATAGATCAACGGCTACCCATATATTTCGTAGGAGTGGCAGTATTTATACCAGGTGCTCTCCATCATTTATTAGTATTAGATAGTCATTCTATGAATCTTCTCTCTCTCGCAGCATATTCTTTTAACGCATCTTCTGATCAATTAACGAATAGTTTCGCCTGTAGGTTCTGGAGTTTATTATTCTCTGGCCTATTCATATCCTTCCACATTTTAGAGGTAGCTGGATCTTTTTTACGTCTCAAATATTCTAGCTCTAAACTATTCCCAGATCTATTAGCTATTATCACTATATCCTTTGTTTCTTCATATCAAAGATCATCATATATCTTAGTTAACACAGCTTCATCTTCAGCATCAACAACACCCGCTGCTATGAAATTTTCTGGTTTAGCATCCTTATCTAGTTTTCTAATAGTATCGAATACTACATCACTCTTATATATATCAACAGTTTTGTTTACATACTCGTTATATATCTTATTCAATAACACAGATTTTTCATCAGTCCCTTTAGCGATAGTCTTCAACGCTTCATCCCGTTTATCCATGAACCCTACTCATACATCCATCATCTGTTTCTTTGTATCAGCTCATAACTGTTTTCGTTCGTTATCAGGGATATTAAACATCTGTTGGGTAAACTTCTGTTTCATTATAGCTGTATACTGGATAGGATCGTTCTTAAATTGTTTAGCAAACTTAGCTACATCAAAAATAACATCAGCAAACCCCATAACTGTATCAATCCAAAAATCTTCGCTACCTACCTTATACGGTGTATCGAACATTTGGTTCATACTATATCACATCCCATAGTTATGTGCCATATTGAATACCATCTCAGACGCCTTTCTTACAGCATAGTTAGGTACATGACTCTTCAGAGACTTTTGTGCTACAGTAAACGCATCAGCCATAGCATCGACAGCCGCTTTATCTGTACCAGAAGCCTGGGTTAATGTTTTAATAAATCACATCTTTACCTTGTTACCATTTTTTATACTATTAACTACCTCTGAAGCAGCCTTAGTTGCTCATTTTTCTAACGCTAGCTCAGATCAAGCAACAGCTCATGCTAATTTATTTCATATCAATATCTCTGCTACTAATGAAAGTACTTGTGGTGTAGCATTAACTCATGATTGATATATATTTCTCCAAGTATTAAATCTTTTACCATCCATCTTCCTAGTAATCTCTGCTAGTTTAGTCATCTGTAATGGTGCAAACTCGTTAACCATTCATGATTTAGCACCAGTAATATCCATTAATGTAGGTACAGTAGAATGAGCGATTGTTCTTATTAACTGTCATAGATCACCAAACGATCACCCTAGGACTTTATCAAATGTAGACGTTTGGGTTACATCATCTCTTAACATTTTAAAATATTGACCAGCGTTTATGGATGATTTTCGACGGTCTCATTGGGCCTCTTTTATTTTTTTCTTATATTCTTCTTTAAGTGTAGGTCATTGAAATAATCTAAATAATGAGCGATCATTTATAAATTGAGTAGGATCCATCTTCATAGAAACAATATCCGTGAAGCTATCGTACCCCATTTCTTTAGCAACCTTCGTTGCAACATCACCATAACTAGTTTGTTCATCATCGCCAGTGAGATATTCTTCATTAACTTTCTGATAATATGGTAACACCCTATTTATATATGTCTGGATCTCAGCATTAACACTGTCTTTAACTTTTTGTGGTACGTCAGGATCTTCGTTAACAACACTTCTTGTTAACATAACTTCGACTATCTCTTTATTTCGTTCAGGTATAACCTCAAGTAACGCTTTTTTCTTATCCATCTGTATTTGATTATCACCATCTATAGGTATATCGTTAATAGACTTGATAAGATTCTGGGTATATTTCTGGGAATCATTAGCTTCTTTTTCTGCCTTAGCTTTCATCTTCTCGGGTGTAACCGATGCCACTTTCTCCTGGGTATCTGCATCCCTTTTCGACATCTTATCAAAATAAGCGACAGCAGTATTACTAATATCTTTATAATCCTGTACCGATAGTTTCTCTGGTGAATCCTTTTTTCTATATTCGTTATAATAATCTTTTATCTGTTGTTGTGCATAATAGTTTCTAGCTGTAGCATCAATATCGTTAGCATCATATACTCATTGTAACTCTCAACCAAGCCTCAAAAACGAGTCATCTACTCAACGAGCAACACTAAAACCACCACCTGGAACGGTGATACCAGGAGAGATTTTACGTCTACCGTAGTTAACCAACTCATCCTGTACCCTAGAATAGGTATCGTTTTCTGTAAGGAAATCTGATACATCTCTAGTTTTTTCTTCGTTTCAATGTAATGATGCAACAATAATATTACCCGTAGGAATCGCTGTATCTGTTATCCATTCTCAAGCTGCCTCAGCCTTATCCTCTATATAACGTATAGGAGCAGAGTTTGAAACGGTATCAGCTATAGTATCACGAGCTCTTTCAAAGAAATTTCTATCATCATTTTGTCCAGCCATTACCATACGTATTTATTAAAATAGTCATCAGACTTTTTCTCAGCTAACGGATCTATCTTTTTCCTTTTATTAAAATCTATCAGCTGTTTTTGGGTTAACTTCCTTTGCTTCTTATCATACGGGTCAGCAGTTGTTGGACCTGTAAGCATCATCTCATGTTTTAATCATAGATGTTCATACGCAAAAAAGAGAGCTAACATCATAGCGTTCACATGATCATCATGCGCACCCTTTCATTCATACCTATCTTTACCGATCTGGTAGAAATTATCAAGCTGACTTATTAATTCTGTGTTTTCGTTGTTGATTAGGACTTTACTATTCTTGAAAAGTATCTTTGATATGCCTACTAGTGTTTTTTTAGGTACCATTATCTCTCCTGGGATGATTGACTCTCTGATAAATTCTCATGCAGTATATGCTATCATGAGATCTATATTTATACCAGCCATCCTTATCAGTTCTGCTGTACCTTTCTGGTTACCAGTAGTATCCATCACAAAAAACTTGGGATTTGTTATATCACCTATAGAATATTTAGTCAGCAACGTTTTTAGTATCTTCTTTATCTCAACAGTCTGTGCTGCAAACGTATGTTCGTCACCAGTATTGATCGTAGCCTCTTCCAATATAACTAATTTCTGGGTACCTTCGTCATATCCAACTATCTCTATAGCTGATTTATCCTGTACTAACGCAGGATCGAACCCTATAATTATGTATTTATACACAGGTTTAATCAACACTGACGCTATCTGTAGCGAATTTGTATATCTAAACACCTTCCCCTCATCCGGGAACCTTGAATATAGCTCGGTCAGATATCTCGCAGGACTTTTCGCTAGATAGTCTGCCTTAACTTTCTCTTTCATCGCATCTGTCATATTCTCGTCATCATCGATTGTATACCTTACACCAGTAGAAATATCTGGTACGAATGATGGATCTGTCTGTTTGATCCTCCATCGATCCAAGATATGTTTATCTATATCGTATCTGGCCCTACTTTCTTTCTCGTATTCTACTAGATAATCAAAAAACCATGATTTCTCCACATCTTCGTACATTGTAGACCCCGCTAAGAAGTCTGCATTCTCATGAGTGATGAACGGTTCGAAGTCTTTAAAAACATCGTATGGTATTCTGGGTGCTTCGTCAACTATTAACGCGTCACAGAAATTTCCGACCCCAGGATCCCTACCATACTTAGATATAAATGTTATCGTCCCTAAAACCTCACGCCCTCTTTTGAACGAAAATACATTGTACTTGGAATCATAATGGAATAGTTGGTCACCTAGATCACCAAACGATTCTTTCATCTTGATCAGATAATGGACTACTGCCTGGATATTCTTTTCTGCTAGCGATAAATAGATAACACTTGTCGGTCTCAATGCTGCAGCTTTATTATCTTTCAATAAGAACCTTAACGCAGCTAATGCCATAAATATAGTCTTACCTGCACGTCTCACGTGTGTAAAACAGGTACGTTTACCCATACGTTTCAATAGATCGTACTGCCAAGCGTATAACAGTGGACGATCTTTTGATCAACCTAGTGCCTCGGATGCTTTCTGGAAAATATTTGCACGTAGTGCTGCCGAATAGTTGTTGGGTATTATTATCTCATCACCTGTAATCGGGTGTTCTACCTTATAATCTGTACTAATCGTGAAATCCTTCTTCTGGTTTTCTACCTTTATCTGGTATGGTGCAGTAAATACGTATCAATCGACATACTCTTTCATCAGGATTAGTGCTGATTCCTTATCTCTATCGAATTCTGTTATGATTTTACTAGAAGAAGCTACTGTCATGAACATAATCTGGCCATCTTCTAGTTGGATCACCTTAGTATGTTTCAATACTACATCCCAAACCCCATACAGGTTATCAGACAATACCCTGATCCTAGCTTGTTTTACTAGATAGTCATGAAACTGTTCCGTGATGTCCTCGTATTCTAGTTTCTCCTTGTTATCCTCACTTATTATAGGGAGCTTATATTTATATTTCATCCCAAAAACAGTGATCTGATGTTCAGACCACTGTAGTTTTTCGTCAAAAAATTTTATCGCATCATCCGCGTTTAGTGTTTTATCAAGATTCGCTATAACTCAATCATATACTAATCAATCCTTATGGTTACGGTATATGAATCAAAACATCCGATATATTGTTTATTATAAAATTAGAATCTAAATCCACTAACTCATCCATCTGTTCTAAACTTAGCAGTATTAACTCTCGGTACTGTTACCTTTTTGGCAGCTGATTGGTTGTTCAGGTTGTTCGGAATACTAGCAAACGTGTTAGTTACAGCAGTGGCTTCTTTAGTTGGTTTACTATCTTTAGTTCACTCAATAGGATCGTATACATCATCAGCTGGTTTTCTAGCAGCAACCATCTTAGCAGCTAACTTCATCGCCTCAGCTTGGATCCTTGCCTCGATAAGCTCTTCTGTTGTTTTATCTGATATTCTATCAATCGGATTCTCTTCGATTACTGGTTTATCCTCTTTGGGTTTCTTCTCCTCTTTGGGTTTCTTCTCCTCTTTATAATTCTTATTATACCGTTTCAATACTTGGGGATTGATATATTCATCATCGATAACATCGCTCTCTGGAATACGGAACCTAAGTGTATCTTCTTCTATCCCAAATTCTACCGCTAGTTTGTTTAGTTTGAATAATTCGTCTGCCATAATTCTATATTTTATAAGTTAAAATTTTTCATCAACAAGAATTAGAATATTTAACCGCTACATTACAAGCCTGTTTAGCGGAAGCTCAACATTCCATCGCTCACAACGCGTAATCAGTACCTGATCAGATCGCAATAAATTCTGTTTCCATATATTCCCAGTAAGTATAATCACCGGTCTGGATTAATACTGGTTTGTTATTACCTTTAGGTATAACCAATATCTGGATTGTAGCATTAGAATTTGTTTTAGAATAACGAGATAATATGTTTTCTAATTTACTAAATATAACTTCTCAATCACCCCAATCATTAACCAATTTTAGTTGTGAGTGTAGGTATTCACAAATATCTGGCCTACAAAACGTACCAGCTAACGCCACAGCGTATCATTTCGCTTTATAAACCTTATTAGCTGTATAGGCTACATCATAAAACGAGCTATTCGACTGTGAATCTGCAGCAAGTATTCAATTTTTATATGCAATAACCGTCATGCAATCGGATTAAAATATTAAAATTACTGATCATTAATAATCTGCATCGCATGCGCCAGCTTCGTTTCTTTATCCGGCTGCTTTGCATTCAATATCTTAGCTCACTCCTTAAGTTTAACCATCGCTAGTTTCTGTTGTCTTCTTCTTTCCTCGGTCCTTTTCCTTCATTTGGTTTTCTTTTTGTTATTTCACATAACTAATATTATAGATAAAAAAATAAAGAGATAGCCCCCCGACCAAAGTTAACTACCCCTTTATGCAAAATGAAATATTCATACTTGGGTTTATGTAAGCCATTCTATGCAACCTCGGTCGTACCCTCTTCGTCTGATTCAACTTCGTCAGCTGTGTCGACTGTTTCAATCTCATCAGCTACAGGTACTACTCCATCTGATGCTAAATTAGCTTTTGGTGTATCATCATTAAGAGTCGCATCTGTTTCCACAGGATCCGTACCTCAGTTTAACATAGCTTTTGCTTCTGCATCAGTAAACACATGCGCAGATTCTGGTTTGTTGTTATTCATAATATATATGGTTATAAAATTAAATACCTATTTTGTATCTTTATCTTCATCGAAATCAAATAGTTCTTTTCATTCAACTATACTATCCTCTATCTTCTTCGCACTACTGATAGACTTATAATGCAGCTTTAATAAATCGCTACCTTTGATATCTATATACGATTTTAATATCTTCCTTACTAATTCTGTCGTACTTAACCCCAACACCATCGCACATATAATTAAATCCTTCTTTAGTTTCGGCGCTAATCTTAATAATACACTGGTCTTGTCTATCATGCTTACCTGTTAATATTAAATATTGATATATCAAATATATCTTTCCACTGGTGGATTGCAAGTCTTTTTTTAAAACCCCCAAAATAGTGGGAGTTTAAAAACTGGGATCGTCGTCTTTAACTCTCGGCGTATTTCTATTAAATAAAGAATAAAAATCTTTCTATCTTTATGACTATATATATGTATATCGCAAATGGAAAAACGGTATAGTAGGGTTTGAGTGCCGCGCAGTTAGGTAATAATTCCTTTATTTATTTATATATTATGGGTTCTCCCTTACTATCTATCTTTCTTATTATATATATATATAATATATTATTAATATTAATAATACACACACACACACACACACACACACACACACACACACACACACACACACATACACACAACACACACAACACACAACACATAACCCAACCCACCTCCCCTCGTGGCAAACAAGTTTGCCACATCACATACTACAACCGAGGGGCAATAAACTATCATTCAAAAAAGGTAGGCCTTCGGCCGTATATCTATTCTTTCTTTTAAACCCAGAGCCACCCTAAGCTGGACAGCCACCCGGCTATATGTAGGAAATTATTTGTGATAGACTTTTATATTATATTCAATACTAAAATGAAAATAAAACTTTCATTTGGTCGTCTAATAATGACGACCGAAAAGTTGACAATCACCATCTATAGATGATTGTCAACAATCAAATTGAATGACTCTCCAAAATATGGAGAGTCATTCAATTTGCCATTGGAGCTGGAAAGCTTCGATGGCGCAGTATCTTTATTCCCTTGAATGTTTATCAAGGGGATAGAGAACAAATCATTAGTAGCATCCCTAACCGGGATGCTACTATTAGTTCCTGTTCTAACAGAACAGGAACTATTAATAATCAGTCAGCTTATGGGATACTACCTATAAGCTGACACTAGCCCGGGTACACCCAGCTAGCCTACTTCACTGATAGGCGGCACCACTGTGTACCCGGTCGGCCGTGGCCATACTGGGATATAGTTCTTTTAAAAACTATAACCCAACCCAACCAACCCAACAAAAAAAAAGAACGTGGATACCTCCTCGAAGAGGAGGACACCTTCTATCACCGGCCGTTACTTCAACTGCTACTCCGATCGAACGGCCGATGGATACCCTCCGAACGGATGGTCGTACCACTGTCACACTACACATACAGACGAAGTCAATAGCACCCCTTACCTTTACAACTTCCTGGCTGTTGCTTACATCTTCTTTTTCTGTGATATAGATATGGATAGTCTACACTCCCGACCGGGGATACCAGAAGAAAGAGGACAGGATTTTATATTGACATAACACCCAATAGATATATAGACAAACGTCTATATGAAAAAAAAACACGATAGCATATAGACAAACGTCTATAACCTACTACACATACTATTGATATACATGTCAATATCCTACACTAAATAACGTATTATTAATCAATAGAAATATATATAATAAACATACTTGGCTAGGAATTAGGGCCCCCTACTTATATACATATTCTGAAGAGTATATGTAGACTTTTTACGAAGAACTTCTAAAAAACAAAAAAAAAAGAATATATATATATATATAAATAATATCTATATATACTCTCTCAGATATATATATAAGTATACCCCCCTAATATCTAGACAGTAGAACTTTTAATCTACCCACCCAGTGGACATACAAACAGTAACTCACAATACCAATGGACATTAACAGATTACTATATATAATACTAGCTATACTAGATATACTAAACACCAGAATAGATATACAAGATATATACCAATCTTCGTTGTCAAACATCTACAACAAAACGTCCTTCACAAATAAAACATTTGTCAAGTTATCTATAAGTATAAGAGTATTGTTAGGTTACACCTACAGATACTCTATACAAAACACATAACCCAACCACCTCCCAAACCACCCCAAGCTGGACACAACACAGCCACCCCAAGCTGGACACAAAAAATAAACACAGCCACTCGTCGGCTTGTAGGAAATTATTTGTGATTATATTTTTTATTATACTAATCAAAACAAAATGCTTAAATCGTACTCAATTAAATTATTAGCTTCTGCTATTGCTGAAGCTCACAAAGAACTAAAGTTATCTGCTATTGTATCATACCTTCGTGGTATGTCAGTAGCACAATTTGAATCAGCTGAAGATGAGTACCTATTAGATTAGGTACTCTTCTTAGCTACACATCGTACCAGTACATAGCCAACCTACTTCACTGATAGGTAGCAACACTGTACTGGTATGAAATCAATTATATTTTTTATATTTTATATAAATTTAAAATGAGACAGAAATTCAAATGTACATTAGAACTTCAAGACAACAAGACCGTTCTGGTAGATTATCTAAGTAAGGAGATACTAATCCAATGAGCTAAACTAAAAACTTTCATCCTTAAGGGGATGAAGAATGTACCAATCTCTGGTACAGAAAAAGGGTATTGTGTAGTCAATGATTGACAAACACAGTACGTAGTATTTGGTGAGTTACTCAGCCAAGCACATAAGATGGCTAACCCAGTAGGTTAGTCATCCTCCTACACACAGGGTGAATCGCCACCCTGTGATTAGTAGGAAATTATTAGTGATAGATTTTTATTATCTTATATATTATTATGAACGCAGCACAAAGACAATTACCAAAAGGACACACCCTGTTACCAGGATATGCTACACATAGTATCCAAGTATCCAAAGCGGGGAACCGTCTACATATCTTTAACATATTAGATGGTAAACTAAACCATAGCGAATCAGTATGTGAAGAGGTATTAGATGTCCTATGAATGGACATCGACCAGTACATACATAGTACTAAGCGTACAGCATAACAGCTCACGCTATGCTTCACATACACTACCACCACATCCCACGGGCTATCAGCTTGTGGGATTCTTTTTATCTATACAATACTATTGCAATGAAACTATCTACACAGGATTGACTCATCACATTACAGTTTGATAAGTACATAATCAAACAAGCTTCGGATGGTGATTGGAATATTATTAACAAAGGATTAGGTATCGACCGTGAACTTTTTGGTACTAAGGAGAAACAGACTAACATTGTAATCGGATACTTGCTAGCATTATATGATATCAATACTATATCACTAGGCGAGAAAGAGTTAGCAATCGAGACTATCAATAGTAAACTTTAACCTTAACCTATGTTAATGACACAAACTGCAATCCAAGTTCTTACTAGAGAACTAAGTCTAATAAATGAAAGAGTACTTGAGTTATCAGATGACTCTATCTCTATACAAAAGACACACAAACTTATAGAGAAACTTATATTAAAACAAGAGAAAATCCTAACAGTAATAAAAACAAACAGTAAGTTAGCCGAAGACACAGTCTCGGGTATCGACCGTAAAACGAGAGAGGTACTATATTATCTAAAGAATAGAGATGATGTACTACTAGATATGTTCAAAAGAATCATAGCTAGAAACAAGTAAACTTTAACTTTAACCTTAATCAATATTAATGGAAACTAAACAACTCATCATCCTGAACAACCACATCCTTAAGCTACAGAAAACTGTAGCTAACCAGGAACTACAACTCAAGGACATACGAGAAGTTATTAAGATAACACAAGATAGAGATGATAAATTATTAAAACTTATCCATCTCAATATAGGATAAGATATCTTAGATATCCCCTTGCAATCCGTCACCGAATCACTATAATAAATTACGTGCTTCGGTGAGGGCAATGCACAACCTTTTATTTAAAAACAAAACGTGATGAGAGAAACTATACTCTGTTCAAATTGTTGAGAACTATTCCAACAAAAGACACATCGCAGTACGCTATGTCCAGACTGTATCAAAGAAGTATATGGAGAAAAATCCAAAGACTGGAAAACAAATCAACAAGAATTCTTAAGTAGAAGAACCACTCTTATAACGGACAAAGAAAGTTATGAAAGTGATCTCACGATATACTACCCAGTATCTTCATAACGCACACGGCCGGAGCTACTACTAAACCAACACAGCCACTCCAAGCTGTGTAGGAAATTATTTGTGAATAAGTTTTTATATACTTATATTATATTATTATGAAAGACTTCCAATGAGCAATCACTTCTATATCAGAAGTAACACAAGTAGGTAAAAATTCTATGAACAAACAAGAGTTCGTACTTCAAGAAGTTGAATGAGAATATCCTCAATCAATGGCCATCACATTACTAGGAGATAAGACTGGTTTACTAGATGGTAAAGCAGTAGGCGATATAGTTAAAGCACATCTTAACTTCAAAGCCAACGAATACAACGGACGTAACTTCACCAATATCAACGCTTGGAAGATTGATATGGTACAGAAAGGAAACTGAAAAGCACCTGAAGCTAAAACAGCTGCAGAAGATTTGCCATTCTAATTACCAGTCCACAACTACTAATACATAGGATCCTCACTAATACTGAGGGTCCTTTTTTTATAACCTAAACAAATACAAAGATGCAAGACATCAAGATCTACGTCACTGATCTAGCACAGTACAACAACTGAAAGCTAGTCGGTGAACGAGTAACACTTAACGATATAGATAGCGACGAACTCAAAGCTATACTATCCAAGTATTGAGAAGAGACATTTATCTCAGACTTCGAAGCACCGTTCAAGATTTGAGAGTACGACAGCCCATTCGATCTACTAGAACAAATAGAGTATATGGATACACTAACAGAAGAAGAGCTAGTCATCTACCTATTCGTAGCAAATGATAACTGAGGTACATTTGAGTACTCAGAAGACACAGTACGTTCGTGAAACTATTCACTACATATACAGTCATCACGGGACGATAAGCCTCGAGAGGATGAGTTCTATGAACTACACGATAGCAACCATCCACTGTTCTCATTCGTAGACTGGAACCAAGTCGAGCGTGAGTTCAAAATGGAATACTCAGAATTCGAGTATAATGATACCACCTACTGGATATCTATTTATTAACGTAATCAATACACCATCAACTCATCATCAGTTGATCAGAGTACACGATGAGTATGTAAAAGAATGTGATAAAAATTTTAGATCTTAATATAATAACTAAAATGCCAAACCGAAACGCAAACTCCATCGAGATCCACACGGACGTAAACCCTAAAGAGTTTATGTCCAAGACTGTGGACTGATGACGATCATTACACTTCAACAAACTATTACCGATACCTAAATGAAAATGATCAGTAGGATTCCAATCGGATACTCGATGAACTAAACGAGATATCTATAACAGTAAAGAAAAAATAACTACTGGATGATTCCAGATAACAAAAGAGTGAGGTAGATACCATATCCATTGATCGTTCGATACAGCACGAGCGCCACCCATCCAGTACTATGAGGAACTGCAAGCAGTACTCCGTAGGAAAGATGACAGCTCAGACATCGTAGCTTACTATAACGAACCAGGCTGTGCCTTCTTCGGGAAGCGAGACAACTGAGACGACGAAGAATATGAATATGCTGGGAACGTACACTGGATCGATTGACTAGAAGAATATCTTATAACACTAGAATGAGACGCACTAGATATCTATACAGAGATAGCAGGTGATACATTCTATACACCAGAAACTATCTTAGATGATATGGATGAGTACGATTTGTCGGACGAAGAGAGAGCAGAGATTCTTAGAATACTATATGATAATAAACTTTTAACCTTAACTAATACACATATGTATATCGTATCAAGTAACTATCACAAAGGTAGGACAGGCTGACACTATAGATGTCAAGTCTTCTATGTCAACGCCAAAAATATCACGGACGTAACTGACCAAGTTGCAGGAGCATTCTGATTCACAATGAAGAAGAACAGTCTATACATAAGACATTGATCAGGTACCTGATACATGCGTATCAAAGAAGCTATACAAAAGAAAGACAGCAACATTATCGTAAGAGATGTGTCAGTATTTAACCAATAACATTTAAAAGGATATGTATGACCATGACTTAGAAAAAATAATAAAAGCATTTTGATACTCAGAAGCTGGTGAATATCTACTACGTGAAGATATAAAAAAATATAAAGCTAAATGAAAAACTAATCGAGAAATCTATTACGCTCTATTCGAATATCTTAAGACAACATGCTAACATTTTTTACTCTTAACAACTAATGCACAGATGGAAACAACAACAGAACAATACAGATGATTCACCATCCATACAAAATACCAGGGAGACACTGACCATATAGAATCCCCACGTGAGTGGGACACCCTAGGTAAGATGGTTATGTTTCATAACAGATATACATTACCTAACGAACTAGATCTAGACACTGATGACTTCACTGGTCGAGATAAAATGAAATCCTATCTATCAGGAGAATACACAGACGAACAATGCGAAGAACTTTGAATCCCGCAAATTAAATACGATATAGTATTTCCTATCAGTATGTATGACCATAGCTGAATATCGTTTAGTCTATGAGCAAGACACTGATTCGATTCTGGACAAGTAGGATACATCGTAGCTAACATCCCAGAATGATCTAACTTTGTAGAAGTAGAACGTATACTTAACAAAGAATTAGAAGACTACAACCAACGACAACAGTGAGAATTCTACGAGTACGAGATCGAAGAGATCGGAGAATACGTAGGATGATTCCGAACAGAAGAAGAAGCACTCCAAGAAGCAAAAGATTCTATCGATCATCGTATCAAATCAGAATCCAAGATCAACATCTACGAGTACGAAGTAGAAGTAAGAGTAACACGCAGAGTAAAGATCCAAGCTGAATCAATAGATGATGCTGATGATAAACTATTCTCAGCAGACTACGAGATCATATCAAAATCTGATGATGAGATATTACAACATTCTCTTTTAGAATTTAAACCTAAACACTAATGAAACACATAAGTAATTTATGATGACAAGTAGTTATTACAGAAGATCTATCTGACAAAAAAATGATAATCAATTGAAAAAAATATATTAAACACCATAACACAAAAATATTAGCACAAAAAAAAACATACTTATCTGTATACAAAGTAGTTTATATACTTGATAAAGTATATTATCTTGACGATTTATACTTTAAAGAATGAACAACTGATGTAAAATCATTAGAAGCTATTCTAATAAATAATAGATTTTTAGAACGTAACTATAAACATGAGCAAGACAGTAAAGATTAAACTAACAGTCAAAGACTTCAAAGAGCTTGTGTCTTGAGAAGAGCTAACACTACAGTTCGGTAACGTTCGGATAGGTCTTAGTCTGAAAAACACCAAGTTCAAAACA
This sequence comes from Candidatus Altimarinota bacterium, assembly GCA_029934675.1. GTDB lineage: Bacteria > Patescibacteriota > Gracilibacteria > UM-FILTER-43-11 > UM-FILTER-43-11 > JAJDCE01. The sequence continues at coordinate 19,674 of JAOZLT010000001.1, forward strand.
TTAAAGAAACTACTGTTCGATATGCAACTAGAGAAACTAGCTGCTATGTGAGGCTAATAACACGAGCACCTTTCTGCTGTGGTTTTAGCTCGTTAATCCAGACAACCACACTAGAGCACGTTACATATCAGGGGTTCAGCTCAATAAAAAAGAACCCACTCTAACTACATTTATTTTATTTATACTTACAAAGCATGCACAAATGATTACTATTGATAGTACCTGCAACAGACAGGGAAGAAGCTATCAATGAAGCTGAAAGATTTATGGATGCGAACACAGGGATCGAAGTCTTCGACCACTATTCCCTATGAGGTAGACGAGCTAACCACGTACCAGATATAACAGAAGATTACTGGGTAGTCGTTGTTGATATGCATAACTAATGTTTTATAATATCACCACATATAACCATGACAGACCAAGAGAAAGCGAACTTCAAGAGAACCAAATGCCAGATTTATTCACGTGTTAGTTGATTCATCACACCAGTGAGCAACTACAACATCGGAAAAAAGGCTGAGTTCTATTCAAGGAAATACTACAGTGAAGCAGTATCTTTGAACTCTAAGTTCGTAGAAGATTATTCTTTAGAATCTAACTAAGATTACTATGTGAGTATTTAAAAAGATTCATGCATTACTACAGGATGAATGACTGCTTAACAAAGACTGATCATACAACGTAGATAAGATGGCTATATGGATATATAACCACACACCAAGAACAGACGCAGAAGATGCAGCAATGGATTATAGTATCGAACAACTAAGAGATACTGTAGATGAACGTAATCCAGAGTAAACCAAATAGGGCTGACTTCGGTCGGCTCTATTCTCTATACTTTTATTTCTCTAACATATAATGTCAAAAGAAAAACAAAACCTTATCAACTGGATAGCTGATAAGATGAAAGACTATCACGATACCAATCTATACGAAGCAATGAGTCTCGTTGAACTCAAGCAAGTAGTATCGGATATCCTACAGTACAACGACTTTTAATTTATTATCTATTATCAAATGTGATACACACACTATAACGACAAAGAAATTACTGAAGAAACTAACGAACTCTATAGAGAATTGTTAGCAGTAATACCAACAGATGAAGGACCATCTCTGTTAACATTATTCAAAGCACACGAAGCTGACGAAGAAAAACACGAAGTACAGTTCGAGAAATACTTCCATGAATATTGATGGACAGAAGAAGGACTGCCAAGACTATCAAGTAGCTTCACAAAGACAGCACGTAAAAGATACGACATCGCAGTAATTCTCTCGTATGCCTACAACTCATTAGTAAACTGATGAGAGATGGATTGAGATTACCGTTCAAATAATAACGAAGATATCGTCCAATGAATACAAGAACAGAATGTAGAACTACTAACTATGTGACTCATTTATTATATCAAAGAAGAAGAGATAGATATATTGCTACCACGAGTAGATATAATAGTCTGAACATTCTTCGAGAATACAAGCTATGATCCAGAAGAAGTATACGATAAAGAACAAGAGATGATATACATATCAGGACAAATAGCTGCAGGAATTTCCGAAGGGAATACTGGCAAAACTGCACGATCACTAGACATGGAGAGGGTATAACCCTCTTCCCCTTTGGGGATTTTATTTATGCAATTTATGCAATGCTAATACCATGAGAACTAATCATCAACGCTGTGCCTGAATGTCACCAAGACCGTTCGCCGGTACATTACAGGATGCTAGCAGACGTGTTTCTTTCTAGTACAGAATGTCATTGAGATATAATCTACTATAGAGGACACGGGAAAAAACTATACCGATGTAAAGAATCGGAACTTTATTTAACTAAAGATGAACAATGGATACACCAACTACTGGGTATAAAACAATAGCAATACTTATTGTTAACTGAATGTTTATAGCATTAGCTACAGTATTGTTATTAATTATATTGCAAAGACTATGAATACAGATAGATCCAGTCACAGCATTACTGATCATTGTATTCATAAAAGTAATCTGAGCTCTTTTATCTCGTTACGTAAAAACAAAAGATGAAGGAGATACATAAAAAGAATTACTTACGCCAATACAAATTAGAGAAACTATGACGTTCAAAATACCCGATGCCTTCATGGATGAAAGCTCAAGCTCTCAAACTGTTTGAAGAGAACTACAGATTGAAGCAAGCTATGTTCGATGACATCATCTTCTATATGCAAATCATGGATTGAGATATAGAAGCACCGCAAGAGATACCATGATTCGATAAAGATATGACACGACTAACTGGATAATGATAACTAAACGTTAGCTGAAAACTACAGAACAAACTTGTAAATCACAAACTATTCTGTATATATTAGCTATACTTTTTATTCTATTAAACAAGCAAATGAGTAACACAAATAATGGAGACCGAAACATTGGAGACTGAAACAGTGGAGATCGAAACAGTTGAGATTACAACGGTGGAAACAAAAACAGTGGAAACAAAAACAGTGGAGATTACAACAGTGGAAACAAAAACAGTTGAAACCGTAATAGTGGAAAATGAAACAGTGGAGACAGAAACAGTTGAGACCGCAACAGTGGAAACTACAACAGTGGAAACTACAACTGTGGATACCGCAACAGTGGAGACTACAACGGTGGAGACCGAAATAGTGGAGACCGCAACGGTGGAAGCTACAACAGTGGAGACCGAAACGATGGAGACCACAACAGTGGAGACCGAAATAGTGGAGACTACAACAGTGGAGACCTTAACACAAACGAACCTACTATAAGACTATTTAATCAAGATAGCTGAAAAATGAGAAAAGATATATGCTATCCAGATTATTTTTATTTTAATTTCATCCCTGTAGAATTAGAACGAATAGAAGATCGTACTAAAACAGAAGGGGGTTACTTAAAAGAAACACAAAACGAAAAAGATTTGAAACATCGATGGAGAAAATCGTTTGATAAAGCAGAGGTAGAAGATGTAAGGAAAACATTAGACTTACCAAACTTTGATTATTCTATATTTGAAGAGATTAGTTGAATATCAAAAGAAGACCTAGACAAAAAATTATGAAATATAAAAGTAGAGTTTAATTGAGAAATTTTTGTAAGTAAAGAAGAGTTAATTAAACATATAAAGAATATGTAAACTAGGGTTAAAAATTTTATTCTATATATTATTACACATGACACCAAAGAAAACCACAGCTAAAGCTACAGCCGATAAAGTTAAAGCTAAAGCTGAAGAGATGAAAGAAAAAGAAATTGAAGTCAAAGACATCAAAGAATCGGTGGCTTCAATCAATCCAGCTAACCTATTTCAACAACCACAACCAATGACTTGTGCAGCACCTGAACCTCTACCAACTAAACCAGTAGATAATAAGGTAAAGATCAGAATGAACTGAGAAGAGATCGAACTAGATCTAGACAAACAATGTCCAAAGGAATTGTTAGCTACAGCGAAGTATGTCGCTATGCCTTATATGACAATCAAGATGATCAGAAAGATCGCTAGAGCTAAAGGCCGAAGAGTCGAGATTGTAGAAAGAAAGCACGAGGTTACTGCTACTGGTATGATACTAGCATACACAGTAAAAGTTATCTTGGGATACGTTAACCCCATGTTAATGTGACCAACAACAATGGAAGACAAGGTGTTCGAAGGATCAGCTATGGATTTCATTGCTGGTAAAGCAGTATCGAAATCACTAGATGGACAGAATGCTAGAGTAAAAGCGTTGGCTATTAAGGATGCATTGAAACGAAAGTTCCCATTCTTTGATATCAATCTTGATGAGGCCGACGAAGCGATGAATACAAAAAGAGACGATGCTTCATTTACACCAGTACCAACTACAACAAAAACAACCACAGTTGCAGCAGCTACAGCTAAGGCACCAGTGTCAACTACAGCTCCAGCAACAGCGTGAGTTAATCCTCGGTTAGATACAATGAGTACTTTTAAAACAATGGATAGTTTAAAATCTTATATGACATCGAACAGAGATGAGATTATGAAACATCCTGAAGTAAATCAAGTACTAGCAGATTTCAACAAACTAACAAAAAAGTTAACAGAATCAACAGCATAACACACAGCTGGTACGGTAATGTATCGTGCCAGCTTTTCTATTGTTTTATAATTAACATATATATATGAACGAAAAAATTGAGAGATTGATCGAGATCAAAACAAAGATGGAAGAACTTAAGAAAGAGTTCGATACCATCAAGAAATCGTTAGCACCAGAGCTAGACGATGCAGTAACACACAACGGATATACAATATCTAAGTACGTAAAGTCTACACCTAAACTAAAAGAATGAGTAGAGGAATACGACATGATGATAAACTATCCAGATCTAGTGAAATGAAAATTTGAGCTATGAAAATTCGTAGAGAAACATTGAGACATAGCAATAGACTATGTAGAGTTTAAAGATACAGATGTAGTAACGTTCGCAAAAAGCAAGGCTAAGTAATAACTTAGCCTCCCCTCTGGGGATTTTTATAATTTAAGTAAAACATATGATGTATAACGAAGACGACCTAGTATTAGGTTACACAAGACACAAAGCACTATCAAAACTATTATTTAAAATAGCTATATGATGTATAGCGATCGGACTTATATTTATAACTATATCTGCAGTAAGATGAATAAAACGTCCAGTACCCCTTCAGGGTATGACATTCGAAGATAAGACATGGGAACAAATCCAAGAGATAGAGAACAAAATAGTTATAGCTAAACAACAATATAAAAGTAAAGAGCTAGAACTAATTGCTATCAGTAGTTGAGCAGATATGCTGCGTGAACAGAGATCAAAACTATGTGAGTATCTATGAAACTGATCATGTAAAGATTCTGTGGTAGCAAAAGATAATACTGCAAAAGAAACACAAGTACAAAGCAAATATCAGTTTTCGTTGATAAGTGATAGGAATTGAACTAATAACCTAACAGACGAGAAAGCATGGGACCGATGGAGATTAAATAAGAACAGTGTAAGTCAACGCCCCTACGAACTTATTGGTAACACAGTAGAGGAACGTGCTAAGAATATCCTAGAACAATCAGGTAACCCAGCTACAGTATGGGAGGATATCAAGACTGTTGCTAAGGTACGAGATCTTAAACCAGAGTTTATGGTATGTTTATACTACCAAGAGAACTCGTTACACTGATCAAGTAAATGAGATAACAATCCACTTAACAATTGAAACAACGATAGATGAGATACGGTATCATATACTAATGCTATCAGATGATGGAATGCTGCAGGTTCTACGTTAAATAACAAACTACTAGGAGACTACACAATGACACGACAGTTGTACGGTTCAACCAACCCAGGTAATTTTGTGTATACAACAGAACGAAACCCAGAAACTAAAGAGTATTCAGGAAATGGAAAAAACAATTTACACAATTGCCTATCGATGATCTATGGGAATAAGAATGTCAGTTGACAATTCAAATTCAGGACAAACGATTTTAGTTATCTAACAGAACTATTGTAATGTTAAACACCACAGCATACGCGTTGATCGATTGATGTGTATTGTGAGGAGACTTTGATCATAACACAGATATGTTTATAACTAGGTTATGAAAATACAAAGTCGATGAACAACATCTTAGATTCTCGTTAAACGATTTCGAACCAGAACAAGTTAAGAATACTATAATTAAATATAAAGAGATCAACAAACAACGATCATGAGATTGGGATGAGGCTAAGAAAAAATTAGCTGCAGTCCAAAAAGAATTAGAGATATGTAGTAAGTTGGTATCAGACACAGCTAAACTAATAAAGATATACGAACGTCATAAACCAAACAAGAACTGAGTATCTTTATTCGCATAACACTATCGCTCAGATGAAAATATCTGGGCGATAACTTTTATTTAATGTACATAACCATGAAAATAATTAACATGACACCACATACAGTAAACATAAAAGATTGTATAAATATCCCATCACATTGAATAATAAGGGTAGCTAAATGATTCGGACCAGCCGGTTCTATAGAACACGATGAATGTAATATCCCACTACTTAGAGTAAAACAGGATCTATCCGAATGATTGATCCCAGAAACGAAAGATACTATTTATATAGTATCATCAATAGTATGTTCGATACTAAATCATAGACTCGATCTATATACCCCAGTGAACTTCAATAAGCAACTTGGTCATTGTTTAGGGCTTTCACAAAACCCATACTATGAAAAACAATAAGACCGCCGGACTTGACTATAGGATCTATATCAATATATTACGCGTGTAATAGTTAACATAAATAAATAGTAGCCAGTGGGTTACACCACAAACTTTTTAAAGTCTATGGCATGACGATGTTTATTTTTTGGTATGACATTGCTTAAAAAAAATCTACAATTTGTGATCGGTTTTTGTTTCTGAATATTCCTATTAGGTATATTCTTGCTATGACGTTTAACTACAAATGTTGATGCTAGTACACCAGAAATTATCGATCCGATATCTACATGAGATATCGAAGAGGTAACAGCACAAGAAGAATTAGAAGCACAGCTAGAGTTCAAAGACAAGAATGACGTTGATGTAACTCATGAAGCAGCACCGATACCAAGTACACTTACCAAGTATGACTATACTGTATGAGGTGATTGATTAGATCCAATAGTAAATTATGCTTACGAACAAACAAAAGATCTACCACATCCAGACTGATGACTGATGTGATTAGATTTAGTAAAGACTTGGTCGATGGAGAACGCTAGGTTCTCTGCAGTACAAGAATGAGCAGCCGACGAAAAAGGGATCTGTCAACTAAGGTACAGATACCACAAAACATTTATGGATACACAAGACTTCTTTGATCCATACAAACAAGTCGACTACTGTATAGAAGTATACATGGATCGATACAACAGAACAAGACACAACGGTCAAAAAATCCATCAAGTACGAGCTGCTCGATCAATAAGAGATAGAGCCTCCTCACGTTTTAAATTATTATAATATATGTTATGAAAAGATTATTTTGGATCCTACCATTAATAATGGTATTCGCATTAACTGGTTGCGGAACAAACGAAGTAACAGAAAGTAAATTAGCTTACTGTGAAAGCAAACTTAGTTGAGCTATCACAGACGTAGAAATTTTAGAACAAAGAATGTTTACACTTCCAACCATGGAAGAATGTAAAACAGCCAAGCTTACATGAGCTGTCGAAACAGGTGTTATCGAAACTTGAACAATAGACGAACTAAATTGAGTCGCTGTTACATTACCTATGGTTGATATATTTAAAGACCAACCTAAGTATGCAGTTGGTGATTACACTAGTAACACAGCACAGCTTAATGCTTACGCACATACTAATGGAATAAACTTCCCTACTATCGTCAGTCCAACAACAATGGTTGTTACACTAAAGAAACCAGTTGAGACTAAAGGTAGAAACTTAATTCTTTACGTGAATCCTAAATGAGTATCACGATATTGCTGAGGTAGATTCCTTACAGATGTAGAGGTAGGACAAGATACATTCGAGTTCGATCTTACAGATATGGATATCCAATTATCTTCTTGTGATGGTAACCGAACAGAGAAATTCGGAAACGCTACAGAGGTAAGAGTATGAGGATATATTACAGAGTACAATTGAAACAAACTTTGAAACGTGTACTTCAAATAACATAAAACTACTAAAGCCCCATATTCGTATGGGGTTTTTTGATAACTAAAAGTTAGCACTAAATACCATATTGGAATTGTAATATACAATATTCTAACTATGATAGAGCTAACACTCTTTATTACTTAATACATAACATGTATACAATAAGAGCAAGCTCACTAGGTACATTCAATGTATCGCCAGCTAAATTCAAATATTGAAAATTTACTGGAGATCAACTAGTAACATGACTATGAGATATAATGCATTACTATGCAAGAGACAAAGACTGAGGAAGATTGTTGTTAGACTTCTACACAAGAAACTTAAAGAAAGACTTGAAAATAGATAATATAATAAAGAAACTATTTTTACACTTAGACTGAGTACAAGCAGATATAGATGAACGTGCAATCAGACAATACGATGAGATGCCGATGATGCTACAAGTGTTACCCAATCTTATAGTAACAGGATCATCTGACAAAATCGTAGAGTTTAAGGATGATGAATATGTACATATATTCGATTGGAAAACATGTGCTTCATTAGACTGGTACGAAGATAAGTATAGAAAACTGGATAAGAATCCAGACAGTAGGATCCGAGATGAGAATCTACAATGGTTATTCTATTGATTAGCAGCGATGGAATATCTATGATATGCAAAAGCTAAGTTTCATTTTGTATGACTAGAGAAAAAACCTACTGCTAAAATTAGATTATTTACCAAAGAGTTCACGAGAGATGAAGGATGGAAATTATTACGTTCAGTATGAGAGAGATACGTAACATGTAACGAACTAGATATGCGATGACATTGACGAAGTAGATACTGTTTCTTTCCAGGTGGATGTTGCGATCGTTGTCCAAATAACGAAGCTAACAAAAAGGATAATACTTTTTAATTTATTATTATATACAGATGGAGGAACAGACAATACGAGAAATAGTCAATAAAAATTTATGGGGTTGAGACGATAGTAATAAAGATTTAATAATCAAAGAGATCTTAAATAGGTCGCCTATATGAAAAGAAATAGAGGCACTACTAACAGAGATTCTTGATGTTGAAAGACCTTGATACGAACATGAAAGAATAATTTATAATTGTAGTTCATAATACCAGATGGGTATGCTCACTAAAGCTACTGTTCACGGTTGCAAACGTAAGTGTAAGAAACAGATAAAGGTCGTTGCGAAAGCCGTCAAACCTGCGAAGCCTATGCCCATCTAATTTTAAAATAATAAATAAATTCCCATGGCAAACATAACCTATAGAGACGATCCCAAATGATCATATCCAAACGTACCAGACGGCAATATCCAAAAGCTATTCCCGTCAGATGATTTTGATTTCATGTTCGATAATAATATCGGACTACGAACAAACCAACAAACATTCTATATGCATGACGATGAGGTCGAGAAATATATAAAGATGTGATTGAAAGACTGGAAAGCTATGGATTACTACGAAGAACAGTGCAACAAAATGTACTGAGCTAATAAAGATTTATTTGATAAACTTAAAAAATAATGGAAGACTTTAACAAAGAAGATATCTATAACGATATCTTAAAACTATCAAAAGAATCAACTTCTGAAGAAAACTTCAAAGAAAAATCAGCTAGTTATTTCTTTTTTAAATGAATCGGCTTAAGAGAATGAGTTGGTTACATGGCTGATGTAGTATCCAATCTGCCCTGATGGTCAGATGGAATTGAAAACGATTGACCAAACGGTGATATGGATTCAGACCAAACACCTGTTTTTCATATCGAAGATGTTATCTTAGAAATTAATTCATACCACCAACAACATGGTAAGAAATTCAGAAGACTAGAATCATTCCTAGAATTCTTAGAGATTCATTTGAGAAAAGAATTCGAGTAATGAGTAAACGAAACGAAAAGAAAATCTTGAATAGAAAGAAACTAAAATGTTATATGTGTGGAGAGGTTGCAAACTTCTTCATATCATATGACATAGACCTACCAAAGATACCATTGTGTTCAGAGAATTGCAAGACTAAACGAACGTTAAAGCTTTATATGTAAATACAGAGGAAGTCTAAGTAGTGACACGAAGTCACGACTAGTAACTTTACATGTGACCGATACATATGTCGGTCACATTATATGGAGCGATGGCGGAATAGGTAAACGCAAAGGAATACAATCGAAGCAACACCTCTCGAGTGGGTCTGAACGTTGTCGCTTGTATTGTCTGACTATAAACCTTAGCGGGCCAAAATGTCGAAACCTTGAGTAATACTCTTCCTGGGTGTAAATCCTGGGTCGCTCCGAATTAATATTTATAATTTATTTAATACCATGAGAACTAAACAAGTACAGGAGAAGCTTGATAACTATACGTTAGCAGAAAAGATAGAGATGACTTCACCAACAGCATTAAGATCTCGTTGACTGGTAGTAAAAGAATTCGGTAAACGGATGTTATGCTTGAACGAATATCCACATGATGATAGATTACTTCCTCAATATATACTACGAGCAAGAGATCCAAGGATGAAAAAATCGTTATACGATTACGAGTTCGCAGAGATAATAGAATACATAGAAACTGTTCTATATGAAGAATGAAAAGAATATAGGATCATGATGCATACCTGGTCAGAAAGATCTATCCAATACAGATCACATCGACATATATATCCGATAGATATTTAAATAGAAACCCACACACCGTGGGTTTTTTCTTAAATAAAAAGATATTGCAAACTAAATTTATATCTGTATAATCACAGAGAAACTTTATTCTTATATCTTGCTATGGACAAAACATCAAGAATGTGGATAATGGATGCTATAGAAGCGTTAGTAAATAATATACAACTAACATCACACATACAAGAGCGCGTAGATGATTGAGATAAATCAGACGAAACACTATATCTACTAACAGAAGTCATCTGATTACGTAGAAATATTATGAAAAAAATTGAAGAAGAATTCTGAGCTGATCATGAATATCGATGTATGGTAAAACATGCAGTAGCCAGCCGATGATTCCTACAGGAAGTCAAAGACGCTACTACAGGACGAGACCCCCTGTACGAAAGAGCAGCAGAAAATATGTTTATAATACTAAGTAAATTTCTAAAACAAGAACTAACTAACTGCTGAAGATGTCTTTTAGATTCTATCAAATCAAACGATGGCTTGCACACCATGCGCAAAGAAGAGAGCAAAAATGTTAGCGAAGATTAAAACTTCAACAACAACTGATATTCAACCTAAACCACCAAAGGTTAGTGTTCCTAAACAAAACACATATAAGGTACCAGAACCACCTAAGGTTGATTTTAATTGAGTAAGAATTATCTAATGGCAGTATATCCTTTCTATGATTGACACGATATAGATGATGCCAATATCGGTTGTCATAATATTATAGTATCAGAATGTGATTGATCACATGTATACATGGATCCATGTGTACTGATGCAAGAATGTATGGCAACACTACCTGCACAACTAACATCTGATTGTGTGGTAGCATTTCTGAATAATTTAGATAGCCAAAATGTTTGAGACTTTCTAAGAATAGATTCATCCTTCTGTATAGAAGCTGTACCATTAAACTTAATCCAATCAGATAGATTAGTATCTGTAGATAATACAGATATACCAGGAGAACTACAAACAAAAATAGTTTGATGTTGAGATATTACTGTTACTCCTATCGGTCCACCGTTAGCTAGACAGTTAGAGATCTGTTACACAGGGCCTAGGACTTTCCCAGACCTATTAGATGTACCATCAAATGTATATGATGTATGTAATCCAGAAGGAACCAACGCGTTTCTTTGAAAATACCTGATGGTAAACGATACACATAACTGAGTTAAATCAGTCTGTACTTACAAACCTATAGGTGTAATGTATCTAACAAACGATATAACAATAACTGGTTCAGTTTGAGATCGATGACCACCATCAACACCTGGAGATCCAATATGGAAAAATAAAACAGTACATTTCTTTTTATGAAACACAACAAACTATACATGAGATAATTGATTAACAACAGATGTAACAGCCATGAATGTTATAGGATGATTACCTACTGTTAGAGTATTACAAACAGACCGCTCATGATTATGGAGGCTTTGGTTAAAATGAAACCTAAGAGTGAATACAGGAGTACAAGCAATTAGATTGTATATTGTTAGTAACAATTTAAAACTTCATTGATGTGTCGATTGTAAGTTCTGAGCATCAGACGAACCATTTGCTCCATTAGTATTTACTGATCAAGATGATATAATAGCTGGAACAGAGGCTTATTTTAATTTGTGATGAGATACAATAGTTCAAGCAAATGAATGAGATACTTTTGCAATAGCAGTAGTTATTAGCACATGAGCAGGTACCAACCAAGAACCTATTGTTAAAATATTCTCATCAGGGTTATCTTGATGAACATATGATAACCCTATGTGAAATATGTGAGAAAGAAGTTGAGTAAGTATATGAATGGAATTTATAAGAGATAAACCTTTCGATACTAATTTTTAAGTAAATACAATAAAAACAATGTGGAAAATATTATGACAGATATCGCCTACCAAACATACCACTACTGTAGTATATACATGTCCACCTAATACGAATACACATGTATATACTATCATGATAAATAGTTTTAGGAACATGTGAAAATCAGTAGGTAGTTCGGATAGACAATACAAACTACACATAGTAAAATCTGGAAACCCACTTGATTGATCAGAAGATGATGTTCTATTATATTATCAAACAAGAGCAGATAATACAATGCCAGATATATATAAAGACATAACATTAGATGAATGAGATTCTATAGTAATGTATTCCAAAATAGATTGATTATCTATCCAAGTATTTTGAGAAGAACAAGAGTTTGATTTTGATGATCTAATCACTACTCTAAGGAGTATAAATACTTCTATCCAAACATTGAATACAACTCGACAATCGTTTCCAGCTTGTACAACATAAACATTTAATTATTAAATTTTAAAAAAAATGGACATTACAACTCTTCGAGATCTAATCCACACTTGCTGAGACAAGGTAGATTGATCTATACCTATCCGAGATGCAGATGAATGTAAACGAGTAATAACAGCAATACCAGGATGAACTATGGATTGTGCTTGAGTACACACATGTATGGCAGCAGATATTAATATTATCAATAATGCCATATCGAACAATACATCTAGCATATCAAACCATTTCCTTCGTATACAAAACTTAGAAGCTGATAGTCATACTCATGCAAACTATCTAGCGTTGCAATGAATCAGAAACGATCTATCAGCAAACGTTTATCTTGGTTGAGATTGAGATTATCATCCAATGCCAGCCGTTGCAGGTACAGGACATATTATAGCATCTAATAACAATCCAGTATCACAAAGATTGATCTTAGATTTCTCTAGTAATTTTGCGGTTACTGATGATCCAATAAACAATACTACACATATTGAATATATATGATCATGAGGTAGTACACCAACACCAGATGAATATGTTAACTGAATTGGATTTGATCCAATGACTAACATATTAACATTAACAAGAGCTCTAGGTAGTGATCTAACACAAAGTCTTGCATCATTAGTTAATACTGATGAGCTAGTTAAAGTTGGACCATTAGGTACAGCAACATACCTAAACATAAACGATTTTTCACCTAACGGTACTGACATAGAGATCAAGAAACAGATGTCTATTGTATCTGATACTAACTGATTAATGTTAGATGGTGATGAGTTAACACCGCCAGACAACACAGTCTACGGTAAAAAAGGATGAGTTAAATGATGGTATCCTGATACAGGAAATGAAGTTAACTTACCAGTAGTATGAGTAGTATCTCAGGTATTCAACCATGGACTAAATAAAAGACCAAACATCGTATGCGAAAATACAGCAGGCGATTGGGTACTATTTGATGCAAATACTACAGATTCGAATACTACAGTACTAACATTTTCTCCAGCGTTTACTGGAACTATTTTTGCTAATTAACCAATACAATTATGGAACAATATATTATATCAAATGATCTATGGATTTATCTTATTAGTAAAAATATAATTAATGGTGATCCTATTTATTATTCTGTTGATCCAACACACAGAATAAAAATAGAACCTTTTTTGTTAACGAAACAAACAGATTCATGAACAGGGTTCGTAGACGCTTGAATAGTTACACGAGATGAACTAACAGCCAACGAACAGCTCTGAACCAATTGAGAGTTAGATATACTGTTATCAGCATATAGAACTTTACAGGATCGACACATAGAAAAACAAATACATATATCGTTAATTGATAATTTCCTAAACGCTAACGATATAAGGGAGGTACAAATAGTAGCTATCCCAGGAAGCTCTTGTGCCAACGTATATTATAAAAACGTGTAATAAAAAAAACCTATAGACAAACGTCTATAGGTTTTTTAGTACTCTGGTTTTTATATAATCTCCAATACTTTATTGAACGGGAACAATTCTTTAGCTGAGAATACATCAGTAGTGTTTCCGTTTATGATAAGTTTACCTATAAACTCAACTTCTTTTTCAAGTTTTTCTATAAGCTCTTTTTTTGCTTCTTCTTTAATTTCTTTTTTAATTATATTACCATCTTTATCTTTTTCAATAATACTATTGTTTTTGATAAACAAGTAAAGTTCATTAAGTACATCTGCATGTGCATCAAAAAAATTCATAAAATCAGTAACATACATTGTGTTTTCAAGTGTTAGTTTTTTCTCTTTAAGCCCAATTCAATCAATATTAACCGCCTTAAACATAAGGTCAAGTTCTTTAACTTTAATAGTAATCGCTTTACTCATAATATATATAGTAATAATTTAAAACAAATTAGGTAGAAGGTCCCATCGTTCTAGCTGTAGATCTAATAGAATTATTTTGTAGTTCTGCTGGTATCGAAGGCATCGGTACAAACTCTGTGGCTATCTTAAACCTTTTTCAAGACTTCATACCAGCAGCATGTGCCTCTTCGTTTGATTTGAATTTATTTCAGTTGAACGAGAACTCGTTACTTCAACGCATATGTTCTAATCTTAGAACATACAACGTCTTACTCTGTTTAGTTGTTGTTCATCAAACACTTATCTTAGCATCATCTGGTACCTTATCAACAACAATTCATTCGATAGCTTTATTTATATCTCATATAGCTTCTGTGAGTTTATCTATTTTTTTGTTAGAATCAAGCTGAGATTTTGCCAACATCATCATCATTTTATTAATCTCTGTATCCTCCTCCTTCTCTGGTACCGGGATATTTGTTTTAGATTTTTTCTTAGACATTTTAGAATTGATAAGATATAAAAGTTTCAGTATGTTTATGATACGCTATCATTACGGATATTCATCATAACTCTTTAATCTTTTGCAGGTTAGCAATCTGATGTGGTTCTAATTTCTTATACACCACATCTCTATCTATCTTCTTGGTTCTGATAAATTTTATCTCCCATGCAAATACGATTCATCATTTACCTACTCACAGTACATCAAACGGTTTCATCGATTTCCCTACATCTGGTATCTTGTAGATCCATAAATTCGGTGTAGTATTTCTTATCTTCGTAAGGTATAAAGTTGTCGCTTGCGCTTCATTCTTTATACCAGTTGATATAGTCTTGGAGTTGGTCATTAAGGTATAGGAATATAATAAAAGGAGAATAATAATATCTAATTTTTCGGTTAACATTATTATCTCTAGTATATTTTATATCTTCAGTAACGAAATACATAGCCTGGTTAACTCTATATGTGTTCCTTATTTTATCTAACCCAATCGGATCAAACAACGATTTCTTTACTGCAGGGACTAATCAGTCGAATCAAGCAACAATAAGATAATGGATTAATGGATTATGTAATCCTTCATCTAGTACCTTATCTCTAAAGCTCTTTTTGATATGATCATCATATTTATAGAGTCTAGTTCTTTTCTGGTTCTTTCACCCTATAAAAGTATTCGCTTCTTTATACAGCATATTTTTTTCTTTTAATATTTAAATTCGATAAAGTATCTTCCATCAAATTATATAACGCCTTATCTGTAGTGGTAGGGTTTTTCATATCTAGTTGTACAACTATAGCATCACTATCAGCATAAATTCTATCTACTCATTCACGTCAGTTTATCTCTTCTATAATATATCATAATTTATTCCTATTAGATTCTCGATAATCATCCTTGATAAATACAAAATTATAAGCATCGGCAATATCATCATAGAAATAATTCAGATCAAATTTTGCCATCCCCTTTAGTAGTATAAATTTAAGATCTCATTCAGGAGATTTAAACTTAGATCTATCTTTCCCAAACCCAGAGATCGCAAGATGTGTTTTCATAAACCCTAACATTTTTTCTTTTGTATATCATAATTCAAAAATATCATTCATAGCATAAATATATCCCCATACATCAGCGTGTCTTGCATCTATCTTGCTAGATATTTCAGCCACATATTTCTTATAGATTTTGTTTATCTTATTCTGGTTGAATACTAGTGTTTTATATACATCGGTTGATGCTGTAGTATCTAAAATATCACTAACCAATTGTTTAGATTTCTTTAGATCTTTTTCTACCCAATGCTTTTTTACCATGTATATAGTAAGAAATCTATTGTTAAGGCTCTCATCTCTAAATGATCTTTCTCCAGTAATTAGTAACGGAGATTTATAATCATAAAACAAATTTCATTGTCAGACACCTCTTGCCCCTTTTCATCTGTTAATTATATTCCTTAATAGCTGTTCAGATCTAGATGATACTTTGTCAGTCAACTCTTCAAAATGTAGGATCGCACAATCAGTACTATATTGAGACATCGGTTGTGCAGACGTAGCAGGTAGACTATAGTTCCTAGCACTCATATGTTGTCAAACCATATGTTTAATTATCAACGCCAATGTTGATTTACCTGTCCCTGTTTTACCAGTCAATAATAACCCTGGATATATAATATTTCATTCCCATAAATTCATACCTGCCAACGCAAGTCATTGTAGTACACAAGGAATAACAACACTTTCATCGTATATCTTACATAGAGATTTAATAAACTGTTTTACTGTTTTCTGATTTTTATCTACAGTAGGAAAATCAGCATCGATAGAATAATATCTATTAGTTTTAGATTCTCAGAACTCTTTATATTTCTTTCAGCCCAACGCAACAAGGTTACCATAGATTCAATTATGAGTCACAATCTCTATTTCAGGGATCCAATCAGCAACAGACAACGCTTCGAAGAACAACCCTATATCGTTATCTAGTCAGTAGAAAAAACATTTATTTCAATACAGTTTATTAAACTGGGTTTTTTGTGAACAATGGTTTACCATTAATTGTTTTCATCAAATCTTGAATAGGTATACCAAATTCTTTTCCTCAGTCTCTAAGAAGTTACTAGCTTTAGTCACATATCATTTCCCAATTATCTCTACATATTGTCTAAATATCATTTTCTCTGATGTTCATTCAATCTTCGATACTCATTTTTCTGTGAATATTATATCAACTCATCAAGCCTCGATAGTTCTTTCTATTATCTCTCAACCACCAGTAAGCATAACTTGTGTACTAATCCCAAACTTTTCATGTAAGAAATTACTAGCCTTTTTAAGGTCCTGGTTGAATCGTTGCTTTACAAAAGTAGACATATCTCATCTAGGTCTGTCGTCTATATCATGATTACTAATCGAGAATACAGTTATCGAATTACGGATAGGCCAATACCTATATCAGTCTGGTACATATAGTTCACCAGTATCTTCGTACCTAATACAGATATGTAGTCATCTTAATTCTAACCTTTCAGCTCTACCTTTATTTACTCTAGGTGGTAAAGATTGCATGATATCTCTAAACGGTATCTTATTTATAGCATTCGAAGGTACATTTCAGAACGCCTTGATTGCCTTATTATTTTCTGTAGTTATCCCTTTATGATATTTCACTCAGACCATAGTGTTATCTACCATAGCAAACGAAAGTTTTGCTTCTGGATTATGTTGTAGAATATTAACTTCTCCTATAATTTCCTGTGTAGTTTTGTTCCAATATTTACAGAATGGAACCCTCATTATAGCATGCACATTCTTAGTAGCAACACAGTTCTTGTCTCATCAAAGATGTTCAGAGATAGTCTGTGCTAGATGTAGTAGTCTAACTCAGTGTTTTCTCCAACACGCTTGCCTGTCTTCTTCTTTGATTACCCAATGGAGATGGTATCATTTACCAGTTTCTATCACCCATGTAGGTTTAGCCATCAGCATATCTAACTTCTTTTGGATCTCTGGCCACATCTTTTTCTTAAGTTCTAGGTTATACATGTTATCATCTTCAGTAGAAGAACACAGATCTATATCTACAACAAACGAATTAAAATATGGCTCACTACCAAACCCCATATCTTTACTAAATTTAATCTTATTTCAATTAGTTGGATTAAGCTCTCAGAAATTTCAGTTAGGAGTAAAATATCCATTCAATGGTAGCTCCGCATTTTTACTTAACAAAGTTAACGAAGATTCAACTAGTCTTTGTTTAGCGTTAGATCAATCAATAGGGTTCAATGTAGTAATCAATGGCTTTCAGAAATCAGCAAGAAATTTATCTACCAGTATCACTTTTTCATTTATAGTAAATTCACTCATATTTATTTTTATTGATTAAAAGAATTAAGGCTACTTCTTTTTCGGTTTCTTTTTAACCTTATTTATATTTATCTTTGTGAATTTAATTTTAAATGGTCGAACCTTTTTCTTACTAAGCGTATCACATATATCAAAGAAATCGTTTACCACATCCTTAGCTTTAATCGCTGCCTCCAATTCATCTAGTCAGTCATCCATATACTTCTCAATCAACGCCTTGAATACCACAGGAGTATCCTCGTTCTTAGCATAGATATTTACAAATATCCCATGTTTGAGTAACGGACAATAAAATTTAAAATACTTTTCTGTATGTCTAGCATACAGTGGTCTTTCTAGTGGTAGACCAATTGTTCTTTTTTCCCTAGAATTATGCCACGCTCATTTTTGTTTTTCCATTACATATCATTAAAAGATAAAACCTCTCGTCATTTCTTTTTATAAATAGTATTTCTTTTATATCGTCATAGTACTTTTTTTTTACCACCAGCAAATTGCATAGTGTCTACAAAATCTATATAGATCGCATGATCTTTTCATTTGTATTTCCTTCTCATTCTACCAGCAGATTGGTCCAACGTATTCTCCCAGGACGTAGACATATACAAAATCCCAACTTCCAGATCAGGGACATCAAATCATTCACCAGCACATTGCATCATTCATATAATAATGTATTCGTCTTTTCATTCGAATTCCCACGATTTAGTGGCACCTGTCATAAGATACCCCTCACCCAAATACTCTTGTATTATTTTGGTGTGTGAAACTCTATCTGTGAAGATCATGATCTTCTTAAATCATTTCTCACGAAGCCTCTTGATAATACCTCAGATATGAACTAGTCTATCTTGGTTGGCAATATACAATCTACGGTATATTTCCGGACTTTCTGGCGCAAGTCATTCTCATGCCTTTCTGATCTCCTCTAAACTGTAATTATAATGATATGGATATTTGAAAACTTTTACAGGCAAAGATTGTTTTTTTGTGTCGTAGATATTTTTGAACAAAATTTCGAATCAGTTCATCCCATATTCTTTTCTCAACGGAGTAGCAGTTACTCAACAAACAAATAATCATTTCCATCTATTAAGTTGTCATACCCTGGATTTCGACATACGATGAGTTTCATCTAACAATAATACATCATATCTTTCGTTTATCTTATCATAACATTTATTGAAACTCAATCAAGAAATAATCATAACATCAGGATCTTTTTTATCGATCTCGCTTGCGACCACTATCTCAGAGTTACAGATCCCTTTGAATTTATCGTTCAACCCTTTTGCTATATTCTTAGTAGGCACAACGATACACGTTTTCCTTTTAAACAGATTCATAAGCCCAAGCAAAATATACGACTTTCAAGTAGCCGTACCTGAGACGATCATACCAGATTTCTCTCATAGCGAATAGATCACCTCCATATAATCTATCGCTTGTGCCTGGTATCATAGTAGCGAATATCCAGCTAGAAACTTTATCTCTTTATTATTAGTTACAGATTTCTGTTTCCCCAGATGTGGTGGCAATACGTAGTATGGTTTATGGTACTCAAAAAAATCAACATACTTAGTATATCATTGTTGCTGGTTAAACTGATCAGCGTCAACCACACGGTATCTTAACGCTTCAGTCCTATTCGTTGTATATGCTCTTCCATCTCAATCTATTTCCATCAACATAAAATTTATTTATAAAAAACAATTTGATACTCTATCATATATTATAAACAAATGGTCATTCATATTGTGATACCTCACCATCTGGTATATCACTATCATCTCATTCAACAACTCACTCTTCTCGCACAGGTTCTTTGATAGGCAATTTCATAGCATTATCTATAAACATAATTTCAGAATCTGACAGCATTTTATAATTAATATATATAAAAATTATTACATACCCCATGGAGATGTGTCTTCGTTGGTATTAAACTTCTCCATAAACGTATCAGTTTGTTTAGCAGGGAAAGGATTCATGTATTTACGCAGGATATAGAGAATACTCTTCTGTGAATTTTTTCATTCGTTCTCCCAAATCTCCTTAGCGATCTTTTCTAACAGCTCATTAAACGGCATACTTACTAGGGTTACACAAATAAAGGTAACCCCATTATATTAACAAATACAAAAAAAGCTATCACAAAACAGAATTTCGTGATAGCTTTTGGTTATCAGATAGGTAGCTTTTTATTACTACCTATCTTATGGATTTGCTATAAATTTAAATCAACTACTCAATCATTTGTACCTGTAAATTTAAGCATATATCTTAACGCAGCGTTTTTCATACTAGCTGTTCCAGACCCAGCATCTCTTAATCGTATTGATACAACATCTCACTCATTTACTGTTATATTTCTAGAACGTTTTTGGTAAGTTTGTAAAGCAACTGTTACTGTACCAACAGATATACCGTTAACCCTTACACTTGCTTGTGAAGCCTCTCAATAATCTCAATGTTTTAATTCCATAACAGCTGATAATTTTAATGGATATGGATATGTGTTCCCATTTTTATCTCTAAAATCTCCAATTGTAAATTCTTTTTTCTTTACAAAACTAGAATTTCATTCGGTGGATTCAGTCAATGCCTCTAAATAAGAATATTCATCTCAATGTGAAATTTCATAATTTCAAGATAACCCTCATCCAGTAGAACTAACACCCACAGCACTACCAATAAAACTATCCTGACTCAGATCATATATCAGATCAAGATAATCATCAGCTGTTGCTGAAGTTATCGCTGTCCCTGTATTGTCTACTAACGCTTTAGCACCTAATCAGTTTACGTTTATAGTAATAGCTGCACTAGCACTTGCGTGTAAGTTGATAGTTATCTTTTGTCTATCCATATCAGCATAAGCTGCTTCCCTAGGGATAGCAACTTCAAATGCTGGAGCTGTTCCTGTTGTTAGGAATGCTTTGTTGTCTATGTCTTTTGATTGTACTTTAGTCATGTGTATAAGTTATAAATTAAATTATGATTTTAATATAAATCAATTGGCTCATAATACTGGATCATCTCATGAGCTTTGAAATAATTGTCATGATGATCAAGCACTTAAAGTATCTCATTTATATACAACTGAATTTCCTATAATTGTTCATGGATTGTTTGATGTGTCGTTTTGTCTGGTTATTGTTCAATCAGACTTAGCAATAGTTAATAATCATCATTGAGGATAATATCAACCTCATGTTCAATTGAATCTTATATAAATATTGGTGGCATCAGATTTCGTTGTAACAATTGATGGGTTTCATGCAACTCATTGTACTCAATATATTGTTGTGATATTATCGTTTGTTTTATCAATTTTTCACATTACCATGTGACAATAATTAAGTTGTTGGAATCAATTAAAAAATTTAGAGATACATATAAAATATAAATAATTAACATCCTCATCAACACAATTTGTTTGTGTTATAGTATAAGAATCATTATCACCTGTTGCTTCTTCTATGTATGTCTTATTATCAGTGTTGATCATTATACCACTTTGTTCTCATAATATTCATCCACCACTATACGTCCCATCAACACCGAATATATTAACCCCTGATTTAATATTAGCAGGTACCAGATCAGGATCCTGGAAGTTCGCTACCTTTCATTGTGTTGTCATGATTGTTTTTTATAAATTAAATTATGATTTTGTTATTTCTATCAATCAAGCTAAATATCAAACAACTCAATTGTAATCAGCTCGCCCCCTAACACTACATCCATAAGTATCTCAACCTAAAGCAACGGTAGATTGTAAACTATTTCATGATGCAGGTAGTGTTCAACCAGAATTAATTCAAAAATAATAAGTTAAAGTTCATCACATACTAGTATCGATAGATCACAATCCTGGTGTAAATCATAATCATCAAGCACCTGTTTGGGTTGTTCAACTTGTTGTCCATGTATCTATAGATGTATCATACCTACAATAAAAGAAATGATAAGGTGAATCATAATCGTTAGATCAAAAAGTTATAACTCATGAATTTTCTACAACAGTAAAACCAGCATTCTCTTTTGGAAAATATATTCATTTTATCTGCCTAGTAAATTCTTTAGTACTTTTATCCATTTTGTATATAACTATTTCATGTAAATACAAAGAGGAAATAGATCTTGCATCCAAAAAGAAATAGATATGTGTACTCGTTTCATACAATCATAGAAAATAAGGGGAATATATTTGATAACTACTAGATCACTTATCCCAAGAATAAAGATCTAATGATGCAAAAGAATTGAGATTAGCTCACGCTGGAGCACCTGCACTCAGACTCCCAACAACCCCATAAATATCTATACTATCTTTTATATTTTCTGCCACAACATCAGCATCAGCTGGTTGCGAAACTATCGCGCGTGTATTTCACATCTCTTAAATTATTTAATATGTAAAAGTTAGGGAGCCTGAGCCCCCTTACTGTTAATATACTATTACGTAATTGAATACCATTGTATCCTCGTTACCTGCTGTAGTAGTTATTGTGAACTGTCCAGCACTAGCAACCACTGTTAGGTTACCTGTTGGTACTGACTTCGGATACACATCAATACAACTATCAGCTGTAATTAACGGATCAGATACAACATATGTGTTGGCTCATCATGACCAAGTATCTTGTCATTTAGTTGTAGCAACCCCCATTGTTACAGGAGTGGCTGAGAATACCATCAAACATAATGGCAACCCCATAGGTTCGTTCTGTGTAGAATATATTTCTACACCTCACGCCACAGCCTTAGCTGAGATAAACCCGACTGGAGTTACTGAATCGTCTAAGAATACTAATACTTTAGTATTAACTGTTACTTCTGCATCAGCTATTAACGTCAATAATCCTGGACCACCAGCTGGAGCAGTAGTGCAAATTTCTTTGAACCCTACCCCTGACTGTATAGATACAGAAGTTGCTGGCATATATTTAGCATAGATTGTTACACTTCATTGATCTACAATAAAGTTAACTGTAGTACCAGTATGTGTCCAATCAATATCTTTGAACAATAATGTTCCACTATCTGTGAAAATAAATACTCCATCCCAATCTGCTGGATCTTCTACTAATGTTATACTAGTAGTAACCGCAGCATTTGATTCGAAATTCCAACCACCAGTGATAGCGATATTAGATCATTCGATTGTTATGTTTTCTACATCTAGATTAGTAACCTCTAGATTATTAACTGTAAGATTTTCGTTGTAGGTATCTCACATATTAGTAACCGAGCTATTGTCATCATAGTATTCATCTGTGTTTGAATTGTTTGTAGTTGTACCGTTATTGTTTGTAACTGTATTATCGTTGTTAGTTATACTTCCATCATCGTTTATGATTACACCACCAGCGAATTGACATACATCTGCGGTACTTGTTCCAGTTCAACTTGTCTGTGTTGTAGTAATACTACCACCACTTCGATCAATAGTTAGTTCTCCTGTATGACCGTTAGCCACATCATTAACTGTAATGATACCAGAAGAAGGAGTAACTGTTATTACTTTAGTCCAAGTATCTCCTGGTGTTGTACTAGTATCATCATATACAATAGTAACCTCTGCCTTAGTAGCTGTAGCTATTTCTGCAACAGTGTCAGGTGTAGCATTAGCTCCTGAACATCCTAGAGCAGTAAATGTGCTATTATTGTTGATAGTATTATTATTGTTATTTATGACATTAGTATCACCATAATTCACAGTACCATCGTTATTTACTACCGATGTACTATCATAATTATTGGTAACACCCACATTATTTTCTGTAGTATTTGTGTTGTTTATTGTGTCCCCGTTATGGTTAGTGACTACTGTACTAGCATAGTCTATCTCTGTAGTACCAGTATAATCAATATCAGTATCGTTATATACTATAGTACTTCCATCATAAGTAGCGTTATAAGAACTATCATATGTTGTTGTACCTGTTTGAGTAGTGTTGTCCCAGTTAACTGTAGATCCAGAATCAAAAGATAAATCATTTAATATTGTTTCACCAGTCACATGTAGATCTCATTGGATCTCAATATCACCTACATAAGTACTCAAATCTAACGCAAATCTTAACAATTCAGCAGCACCTGGATTCTCTACAGAGATAACAATATTATCTAAATTATTTGCACCTGCACCTGTTAATGGTGTAAGGTTGGTATTTGCGATTACGTCAGTCAAATATCATTCAGTACCAGCAGTAGTAACTTTTACTAGCTCATCTACTGTTGGAACATTCAATATAAACGGAGTGTATTCAACAGGATCTGTACCTAGAGCAATAGGATCGGTATGAATCTCTCTCCAGATAGTACCTTTATTCGCAGAACCCTCGGAGATAGGAACCATAGACGAAGCAACTTCACCAGTACCTGGTACGTTGTCTCAATCATCAGTCCTAATAAACGCTGAAGCAGCTGCATCGTAATAGAAAATTCCGTTACCTAGCAATGCCGTATCATCTTTAATTAATATTCTATCTTGATCTACCATAAGTACACCATCAATAGTTGGAGCAGAACTAACTCCTGTCCAAACATTTCAAGCTGGTTCATTACCAACAACATATGTATATCAACTAAGATCAGCAGCAGCAGCAGTACCTACTCTGGCAGCTTTCTTCCAGTTATTTACTCAGTAGATATCTTCTAACCAAGCCACTGTTTTGTATGCTGTGTTAGTACCTACCCTAACTCTTTGATCAACATTATTATAAAAGAACCTAGCAACGTAATGTGCTGGATCTGTATCTAATCTTTCTAATCTCCATTCGATTAATTCATTCATTAACCCAACGAGATCTGTCTGAACTTTCCTATCAGCCATTGTTTTATTATTTAAGAAAATAAACTTCAACTACTTTATACTAATCGAGAAAGATAATTCAATAACTATTTTGTGAATAAGTTTTTAATTCTATTAAACATAGATAATCTTTTATTATCATCCTTCTTATTATCTCTAGTCAACCCGATGTCTAACAAAAACTTAGTATCTTCAACATTACAGTTTCTGGTATCATTATATTTTGTAAACGTACGATCTTTAGGTGCAACCTCTTTCAACCAAACTTCTCTAAATATAGACATAGTTATATCATTATTATATAAATATTTTAATTCATCTAACGGAAAAAGTTTACCTGGACAGGTTTTATGTGGATTGATATCCCTATGTCAGTTAACTTTTATCTTAGGGTATATCTTTTTTATATCTGTCATCAACCCAGCTAACGTTTTTAATTGTGCTTCTGTTGGTGGACGAACATCGAAATTACCAACAAGACATACACCAATAGATTCTTTATTACTATTCCGGTTAGAATTTATATATCAGATTTCTCAATCTGCACGTGTATGTACTAACTCTCCACCTTCTCAAATAACCCAATGATACGCAATATGGTACCCTAGTGAGTTTTTATTTTTATGTAATCTAGTAGCATGCGTACGATCAAAGGATGATATAGCTTTATCTATATCCGGTTGGAATACTGCAGCATGATGGTAGGTTAGAAAATTTATTTGTCTCATACTTTTATTTAGATTCTAAAATCTCTTTCTTGTCTCTAAAATATTGTTGTAATCCACTAACTACTCATGCAACAAATCCAGTAATAACCATACCAATAGCTACTTTATAATTACTAAAATCACTAGTAATTAAAGCATCTCAAACAAATTGCAATCAAGCTAGTATAGCTCCATAGAAACTAATTTCTACAATCCTTGCTATAGTCTTGTTCTTATCTGCAATCTTACCAATCCATTTTGTAATTCCCATAATATATTATTTAATAATAAAAATTATTTGATTTTGTTTTCTATACGCTTCAAAGAATCTCACATATTCTTTGTGTTTGTTTCTATCACAGCAAGTACCTTTGAAAACTCTGTCAATTGTATATCGTGATTATTGAGTTTTTCCCAAACAACTTTTTTGTTTTCTAATAAATTATCAATATCCTTTTGTTGCATATTGTTTTTATTTACTGTACTTACATTACACGAATTTATATCATTCTTTAAATTAGTGATTGTAGCAGACCATTTTCGGATAAATCATCACAGTGTTAATAGTGTGATAGCTAAAGATAAGTAGGGCATTATATTTGTCATTATTATTTAGAATTTGGATAAAATATTTTATATATATATTCTGCTACTTTCACACAATAATCCATGAACGATTGTATGTTTTTGAAATCTTCTGGTCATTTGTTTGTATCGAAATCTTTTGACATTATTATTATCTATGAAAATAAAATCATCAAACCACTAAAACCTTTCCTCTAAGATTATTGATATTGCAGGACTTTCTAAGTCTCCACTACTTCCGATTACAGCTTCAAATGATAGTTTATCACCCGCTGTTAATTGTCTTGTAAAACTTTGTCTATAATTATCTACATTAGAAATTGCCATAGTTTGAATAGAACTTCCATTACGTAAAATACGAGCAGTCCAAGTTTCAGCACCAACAGTTGTTGCCATAATAGCTCTCAATCTACAATTAAAAGGAACGATAAAAGGTGCATCATTAGAGGCAACCCCACCAGCAACATTTAACATTGTATCAACTGAAACAGCTCCGACTAATGAACTTGAAACAGAAAAACTCTTTGGAATAAAAGTAGGGCTCCAAACACTAAGTGCATATTTATTTGTAAAATATTCATTCATCTGTGCTTGTTCTGTTGTGGTTAGAGGTCTTGAGAAAACACAGACTTCTGCAATCCAACCGTTCATATCATTTAATAATCCGTTGTAAGTTCCAACAATCATATCAGCACCAGTGTCTTCAATACCATTAACAGCAAGACTCGATTGTTCTCTATATCCACCATTGAGATAGTATTGAGATTTGTTTCCAGCCTCCCATCTTAATTCTCCGCAAGACCAATCACCAATAATCATATCGGTATTTGTTGTTGCTTCATTTCCTGACTGGTCTCAATTTTCATAAATCCTAGTTGAACCAGTCCTAAAATACCATTCTCTCATATTACCTGTGGTAGTATATTTACCGATAACTACATCACCAGTAGCAGTAGCTTGTGCTACTGCATAAATATGTAATCAACGACCTGCTCCGTTATTATGAAGTTCTCTATCACCAAAGTTTAGGTTGTCATTTGCCCCATCAAAGAATATAGCAGCTTTCCCGTTTATCTGTCCTGACTGTAATTGTGGAGCACCTGAGACACTAGCTGTTGCATAGCTATTTGCTTTTTCTGTACAGGCTGTTATTGTGTTTCAAGTTGTTGTGAAAGAAGTTTGGTCATTAGCGTCAATCCAAAATTCTAGGTTTGGCAAATCGCTAGGTATAAACTCTTTTGAAATATTTTTTGACCTGATAATTCTAAAATCATTTACTGAACCAGTTTTTTGTATTTCTAAATAAGCATTCGCAGGGAGTATAATATTATTCGTATCTCCATCAAGTGATTGTCAATTCAAATCTAGTGTTGCAATCCCAACATTAGCAGGAAGTGTTTGAAAAAATCTAACATCTCAATCATCCCATCCTGTTGTTGGCATTGTTATTGTAACGTCTCCACTAGGTAATCAGATTTCCATAATCTTGAAAACCCAATCTTCTGTCTGATCATAGTCTGTTGTTGTTTTAATAAATTTACCAATCATAACCCAATAACTATTAGTATCAGGAGCGTTAGATAAATCTCATTCAACTCAACCAGTTACTGGAGATATACATTGATACTCTTTCATTCCCCATTTGATTTGGTCGTTTACAGAATAGTTTTTTGTTTCATCATAAAATCACAATCCATCAATCAAATCAGCCCCTCATATACTTTTGCTTATTTGTTTTCAAGGTGTTTCTGTTCTCCCCATAATTGATTTAATAAAATAAATAGTTTAATTGGATAGATGACATAAGCCACCTATCCTATAAATTACTTCTTTTTAACTACCTTTGCATCTCCTTTTACCAAAACATCTAAAGCTTTTTGAATAGCTTGATGTTCTTGCAATGTAAGTTTCAACATAGCAGTAGCTTGTGCAAGAATGTTTGCAGCTTGTTTTTTATCCATCTAATAATATTAAATAATAAATAACAATATACTAACTATTATCCTCTTGATAATCAACCAAAACAACATCAGTAGCTGATAAATTAGCATTAAATGTAATTACACCAGTAGCTAAGGCTATAGTATAATCATTACCAGAACCTACTTCTTGCCTTTGACCATTCAAATATACTCTAACATTCTGAACTCCAGAAGTACCTAGGTTAGATAATGCAGGCAATACCGCAGAACCTCCAGTAACTACAGGTGCTTCTCCGAAATATTCAGGATCAACCTTAACAATACCTGCATTTGAAAGGTATGTAGCTAATTTCAAAGGAGTTATAGCATCAGTATCATTTGTACCAGCGTCAGCAATAACCTGTGTAGAAATTTTAAGTAACCCTAATTCTGTCTCTGTTGCTTGACTTCTATTACTTTCAGCAACCATCCAATCAGCATCCGTTGTAGCTCCTGCTCAATCTACTATAGCAATAAGTAAATCTTCAACATTAACTGTTCTTGTACCCATAGAACCATCTGCAGTAATTCTGAAAGAATCTCCTGCTTGTATAGGGTCTCCTCCATAAGTAAGTGGATAGTCGCTTGTTACGGTTGGGTCATAACCCTCTGGTGCTTTCAAAGAACCATCAACTAATAAATCTACATAGGTTTTATTAACTGCGTCGTTTGGATTTACTGGAGATGATAATCACGTAATTGTAGCATCATTATTACCATCAGTAATATTTAGATCTACTCCATCGAGAAAATTAGAATTTAATTTTTCTCGGTTTATAGACAAATCTTGAATCTGTCTACCTCAGTCAATTTGTGTAAGTGCCATATGTTATAAATATATAATTAAAAACTTAGTATTGATATTTTAACTTAATTACATCCCCAGCTACCCAATCAGCAGGAGTAACAAGTGTAACTGTAGTTCCTGATACTGTATATTCATCTCCCTCATCTTCTACGTTTCCGTTGAATACAAAGTCCATACTGTTAGCAAGTACTGTCTGTGAAACTGTGAAACTTCCAGCTGTGATTTCTCCAGCAGTAAGTGTATGACTTTCTTTGATTGATTGAGAACTTGCATTGTCTACATAATCAACAGTAGCAATAGCTAGTGGCACTGTTCCAGTAGGATGATTAGTTAATTGAGACAAATCAGAAGCAGTTCTAAGTTGTACTCCATTAGGCAAATCTTCGTCTAGTACAGATATACCAATAGTTCCACCTGAATTTCTTATACGTATTCCTGTATGTCCACCAAACATATTCATATCAATACGGCTTCAACCAGTCGTTTCTAAATTTATTTTACCACCTGCTAAATCAAATCTGCGTCCGTGCATATATATATATGTATCTTGATCCATATCTCATCCCAGTATAACATCATTACCCCTCATACTCAAACCATTACTTGCACCAACAACACCTGGTCAATATGACTGGATAAACACCAAATTATCTGTTCCAACAATATCAGAACCCTTATCGTTTGTAACTATCAAACCACAGTTATCGAAGTTATTTCATTCTTGTACAGCTACAAGGTACGGTCAAACAGCGTCACCAACCTCTCGGTATGCAGCTCTTTCCCAAGCACCAGCTCTAACAATATAAAGTCCGTCCTCTGTTGCTGTTGTTTGCCCTCACAATAACACCTGGTCACCATCAACACAGGCAATACCATCAACTGTTTGTGGTCAACTGATAGTAACATTTGTAGCTATATCAGCAGCTCTTGCGTAGAATTTTTGTTTCAATCCCTCCAATGCCATATTGAATTGTAACATATTAACAGCATCGTTGTCTAATGTTCCAACAGATAATCATGTGATAGTAGCATCATTATTACCATCAGTAATATTTAGATCTACTCCATCGAGAAAATTAGATTCTAATTTTTCTCGGTTAATTGACAGATCTTGAATCTGTCTTGATCAATTAATTTTTTTCATTTAAATATAGTATATAATATAAAAATACTAGTAATAGTAATTAACATCTATCTCATCTCAAACCGCTAAGTCTAATGATGGTCAGAACGTTAGTCTGTTTGTTGTTATTGTATAATCATAGTTTGTTAAACCTCATATTGTGAATATTGTTAACTTATTTTGGTCTACTATATTAGTTAAATCAACATATCAATTAGTTATATCTGTTCAAGTTAATACAAAAGAATCAGTAGTACTAAGTGGAGAAATATATAATCAATATTCTACCCATTGTGTACCATCATAATACCAAGGAGAATTGGTTGTTAAGTTCCAAACACTAGCTCAACTTGTCATCCCTCATAGAGCGTTCATTTGTGTGGTTGTAACCCTCACTCAATACATATAAGAATCTCACGCAATAGTATCTGGAGTTACATCAAGCACTCAATCAGGGGTATCGTTTTGAATACCTAATTTAAAGTCATCAGTCAATTTGAATAGAATAGGTCATACACTTTTCTTACCGTGCATCTCTATTGTTGCCATAACTAAGTCGTTACTTGTTCTCAACGCTGTAACCTCAACTCTGTAGCTTATATATGCTGTAGCATTTGTAATAAGATATTCCTTATGTTCTCAAGCTGCAAAAGTTTGTCATGTTTGTGTGTCTAAGGTTACCCAACTTACTCAATCAAATCATTGAAAGTTCCAAGTGTCAGGCATCCTTGTATTCATTGAGGTTGCTGCTCAAATTACATATTTCTGGATAATTATATTTTCAACAAACTCATACGACATTATCACTGGAAGCGTACAACTACCATCGAATATTCTAGTGCTCGGATCTCTATCAAACAACAACCAAGCATCTCAACTATCTTCACTTGAATAAGCAATACCCTCTGGAGTTGTTAATCAAGTCATAATAGGTATAGAGTTTTCAAACGTTTCAGCCGTACCTCGGAATTCCAATCAAGCCATTTGATAACGTCAAGTAGCACTACCAGTATTTTCTAGCTCAGTAGCATTTAATCTGTATTTTATATATGAATTAGTATTGATAAAATCATAAACCTTTTCATCATCGCTAGCAAATATTTGTCCAGTTTGTGTATCAAGAGTAATCCAAGAAGAGCCATCTCGTCATTGGAAATCTCGTCAAGACGGTTGGTATTGTTCAAAGGCACTTGATTGTACCTTGTACCTTGTTATATTTCTTACAGTTGTAAACTCATAAGAAAGCTCTACTGGTGCAGTAGCTGAAATAATACCAATACGGGTATCTATATTTCTATCAAAACCATATCGAGCATCAGAACTTTGGTCACAATAAGCTATCCCGTTTGGTGCATTATTAGCTACCATTTCTGGTACTTGGTTTTTGAATATTGATAAATCTTCACAAGCCTGAATGTATCAAGTATTATCTTGGGTGTTTAATTTTAATATACTTCATCTTATTTTTCATTGTCCCATATCTAAATCATCATTAGATACTCTAGGTTCTATAAGTGTACCATTCTTAACAAAAGGTCAAATATCATCATAACTATGAATCCATTTCGCTGCACCTCAATCTAAATCTAATACATCGTTATTATTTGGTATCTCTGTACTTCAAACTTCACAATGATAAAACATCTTTGTTTCAAACACGAAACAGAATTCTGAATCTATAACTCACATAGCAGCCTCAGCTTGTGCTATTGTTAGAAATGTCATAAATTCTACATCTCATTGTTTTACAACAGTTGTACCAGTTCAAACGACTACCCAATTACTAGGATTAGTATAATCAGTATTAATTAACACATATCGTACTTTCTCATCTTTAACAAAAACTCTCATATCCTCATATGTCCACTCAGATCAGTTAGAATCCTCCCAAGTATCAGTATTTATTAAATCAAGAAAAGTATCAACAGATTCTCTTGCGTCTAATTCCTGTCTTTTAAGTGGTTCAAAATTTAATGCTACCTCAGATAATCCATGATTTCTTCACATCTATAAATATTAATTAGTATAAAAACGAGTATGTAAACTAGCCCCATCTACTCAATTATGTGTATATCTTGTATAACTAACCACGTTACCTTGTACTGTATGATTTACAGCACTTGTGGTCCATAAGGCCAAACTATTCGCCTTACTTCATCCCATCCATTCCCAAGTACCTGATACAGTATTGTAGAATTGAATTCAAGTTATACCTATATTAGCTGTTTCAAAATCAGCTTTATATTTATTTCATCCAGTTTCAGCTACCATATCTATTTGAAAATAAGTGCTTCATATCGCTGATAACGATTGTTTGGTTAGTGTTGTTATGTTTGCAGATGTTCAGTAGTACGGAAACGTACCTACATAACTTCAACTAGCATTAGCTGATCTTCATTGGTCGTCTTGTAATGACGCTGTATATGTTCTTGTGGTTCATAATACTATTACAACATTAACATCATTGTTTCAATACCAAGTTCAAGATACTGGATTTGGTTGAGTAAATCATATTGGTGATATTGTTAAGCTAGTTAATATACCTGTAGGTCAAGATCATAATACTCAACGTCATTCTATTGATGGAGTTGTAAGTATTTGTCATACTTCATATAATCAAAATGCAACCGTTCACCTTATAAATACAGTAGGATTATGTGATGCAACCAAAATTGCTTCAAGTATTTCTTGATTAGTCCAACCAGAAATATCTGTTCAAGCCGATAATCAGCCAACAGTTTCTGTAGTAGGACTAGATAATAGATATATATTATCGCCTACTCAACCAGTAGCCTCTATCAATTCAAAAAACCTTCAATGATATTTATGGTTAGGTGATGGATTATATTTTATAGAATACTGTTTAGTAGGATCACTAAAATCAATAGCATCTATATTAATGTCCAAAAGTTCTGAAAACTTCTCAGGTCATTCCTGACGTGGGTTTATCGATATATTTGATGGTCTATTCCCCATAATAAATTATTAATACTAAAACTATGCTCGTACTAATTCACCAGTTCAATCATGTCAAAGTGTTTGCGGTGCTCAGTCTGCATATCAATTAACTGTTTTAAGGTATTCTGATAACTCGATTAACTCTCGTTTACCACAAGTACCCATAAACAAAATATATTGTGTATCGGGATCCCAATTACATAGATCGTTTATATTACGACCAGCAACTTGTTCTCACATAAATTTAAGTCATGCCATTTGTTAATTTGGAAAAAAATAAATATTTAGAATTTTATTAAATCTTTAGCACTAAATCAAGCCTGTGGTTTTTTCTCTGTAGTCTTAATAGGTTTACTATTTCTTAATACTGATAATGGTATTTGTTTAAAATCTCAATCACGTACTATTCAGAATCTATCTACATATCCAGTAAATTCTTTTCAATCATTAGTAATGTATTTAATTTCTTTCATTCAGAATGGAAGCGATCTTCAGTTTTCTAGTCTAGTTTCTGCATTATCTGTCTCTATAGAAGTCATTCACTCGTTCTTTTTATCTTCAATACTAATAGAAGGATCTGGTCTTTTCTTTGGACCTCATGCATCTATAATTTGAGCCTGATCCATTGCATTTATTATACCGTCACCATTTACATCAGTGAATCCAGCTTTCTCCATTGAAGACAATACTGGTGCAACCTCCTTAGTTCAGTCAGAATCTGTTGGTCAATCTGCTATATGTTTTTGAATTTGAGCAATCCTATCGTGTACCTGTTTAAATGTGTCTGCTGCTGATCAACGAAATTGAATTGGTTCTGCAATATATCCAAACTTTATAGTCATATCATTTGCTCATTTAATTGCCTTATCAAGATCTGGTGTAGATATAGTATCATCTACATCAGATGAAACTGGTTTATTAACAGGTGGTTTATTAACAGGTGGTTTATTAACAGGTGGTTTATTA
>JAOZLT010000001.1:54120-68011 GCA_029934675.1 Candidatus Altimarinota bacterium
TGGTTTATTAACAGGTGGTTTATTAACAGGTGGTTTATTAACAGGTGGTTTATTATTTATACTCTGTTGTTTTTCAGCATCTCTTTTAGCATTATCTTCTCTTCTCATAACACTTTCCATAGAAGGGGTTTGACTTACCTCTCTTTTTTTTATCTTTAACAATAAATCTTTAACCTTAGCTTTCTCTTCAGGAGTACCTGTTTTAACTATTTCGTTTATCCTCTTTTTATGTTGATCGTTAAGCATTCAGAATTGATTCAAAAATTTAGGATCTTTATAGTTCACCATTTTTAATTATTATTTGATAAATGTTTTTTTATCTCTGCATCAATATATTCTTTTATGTTAACAAATTCAAATTTTCATTGTTCTTTATCACTATGAATTAATGCCCATATTCATGATTTGATTGTTCAATTATTAATAGCTTCTTGCAATGTTCAGTAGTTTACGTCTTTCAATTCCAATAAACTTTCTGCTCATCGTCCAGATACTTGTGATGAATCTGATGAAGGTGTTAACATAGTTTAATATATTAATTATAAAAATTATTGTTGTATCTTTGCACGTTTAGCAGCAGCCGAATCATTATTAACAAATGCAGTAGAAGCAGCAACAAAAGGTGCAGCAGGTAATGTTACTGGATTCATAAATAAGGCTATAGCTGTTAACATCCTTTTGTTTTTATTACTCATAGTTCTTGTTTCGACCTCTTTAGTTTTAGGATCTCTTTCTATTTCTGAATCTTTAAAACTATCAATCAAATTTGGTGGATTGTTTTCGTCATCAACTATTTCTTCTGGTGGTATATTATCATCGATTTTTGGTACAGATGAAGACGCATAACTAGATGAACTATTAGAATTATTTATCGCGTTCCTTTGTGCTTCATTAGTTATATTCTGTGCTTGTATAGCTGACATCTGCCCTGGTATAGCCATAGCTTGTCAAGCAGCAGTACCTAATCATTGTTGTCTTTGTTGTTCGATAGATGCAGAAGTTGGTGCAAACTTATTTGTTATGTCAGCAGCAGCCTTAGATAACATACCAGTAGTCGCTCACATATTACCAGCGATACCTTGTGCAGCTCAAAGCTGTGTATCTTTTTGTTGTGCTACAGATTGTAACCCAGTCTCTGCTGCGTTGTTTATAGCAGCTACCTGTTGTTTATTTGCAAGTTTCATATCACTTAACGCTTTCTGCAAATTTATTCTATCGTTATCTATCAGATCTATTTGGTCTCTTGTTGTATCTATTTTTTTAGATTCAGCATATAGATCAGGATTTAATTTTGCTAACTGGTTTAACATATCATCATAATCCTGTGTAGGTGTATCCAAAAAAGGAACCACTGTAGGTCCATGGATATTCTCTAAACTTGCTATTCTATTCTTGATTTGTTTTTCTAGTTCTCTTTTTTTTGCTTCTAAGTTTCTTATCTCTTTTTCTGCCCCAGTATTGAAATCTCATTGATCACCACTAGAGATACTACTCCCCAGTGTCAGTGCGTTCCCCATCTTCTTCTTGATCAGTAGATAAAATATCTCATATGAAAAAATTCAACTCATCCTTTTCTTCAGGTTTAAGTCATTCGATTATTTTCAAAACTTTTTTAACTCTTGGGCTTTTGGGTTCACCCACACTATATTTTTGGATCACCATAATTCTCATCTCTTCAGGTAATGAGTTCATTATCTGGTGAACTTTTTCCATCATTCAGTTTCACATACTAAGAAATGATTATTATTTAAAACGCGATCTTTGATACAAGCTCTTCAGGATTAACAGCCTCTTCAGATAATTCACCTTCTACAGGTGGTTCTACTGGTACCTCTCATTCTGCAGGTGTTTCTCATTCTGCAGGTATATCTGCTCAAACCTTTGCAGCTAGTGCTTGCAATACAGATGAAAGAACCTCATCAGGTAACGAAAGTAGTTGATCAATAATATTTTTAACTTCTTCTTCAGACATAAAAAAGTGGGTATGATATAAAATGGTTATCAACAGTATATAGTTTAAAAACGATATTTCAACTGTAAATATTATATAGAATCAAAATGTGTATTTGTTTCTACAAATGACTTTCAACTGTCAACAGTTAGTCATGGCATAGTCATAACATTTTCCAGTCTTGAATAGTCGTTATCAAGATAATCAAATGCAACAAAGAACCCTCAAAATTCTATTCTCGTTTCTCATTTTGCTACTAATTCGAATGTAAATACTTCTCATATCTGTGATAATGGTACTCTTATTATTCACATTTTTGATATAGTAAATTTACTTTCTTCATTTCCATCGCTACCTACTTTTCAATATTCCATATACTCCTTGAACTCTGATCAGCTGTTTGCTACATCAGCTTCAAAATTAACTCACTTAGATGAATACAACTCAACCTCGATAGGATAATCTTTTATCTTTGTCTCTATATTATTAAATAAACTATTACTTAGTTGTAACTTCATAATATTTGAACAGTAATCTGTTCTTCAAAAATCATCATACACAGTATCGAAATGTCGTCAACCATTTTCAACAGATGAAGAAAAAAACGTTTTTCATTTTACAAAATAACTATTGTACCCTATCGGTAACTTAACCGATGTAATACGTTTAGTTGCTGAATGTGTCTTATCTCAAAACACCATTGTGATTATCTGAGTAATATCATTTCAATTATCAGTGGTACCAACGTTTTCGAATATTCATTTTCAAAGATATATTTCATCTTTAACTGTATGAATCTCACAACCAGCGATTAGTCGCTTGGACCATACATTATAATACCTGTTATAGAAAAGCATCTTAGTATTCCCTGATCAATCGTTTATAAAAATATTTACGTTGTCTTTCTGGAACTCTAGTGTAACTTTATTAACTTTGGGATCTAACATATCCAAATCCGTATTAAGATAATTACTTAAATATCAAAATACTACAGCAGGTTTTGAACTTCAATACCCAAACTGTACATCCATAGTATATAGGTCTTTTGTTTTTCTAACAAAGAAAAACTTCTCGTCCTTTATTCAGTATGCTCACTTAGAAAAATGTCAATTTCTTTTAGTTAAATCAAATAGACTAGATACTCATGTATTAAAATCATATATAAAATATCAAATACCATCAGGTCATACCAATGTTAACTGTCATAATTGTTCTATTATGTCTGTATACATTCAATTTGTCTGCACTGTATCTAACGCAGAAAAAAAGAATTTATTATATCATCTCTTTCATAAAAATAAAATTCATTCAGAACTAAGAAATGCAGTAGCTTGATCGAATGTATCCATTGATTGGATATAGAAATTTGGGGTGTTTGCTCAATCGTTAGTATTGAATTCAGTATCTCAGTTGAAAGTATACTCAAAAGTTGATGGAGTACCTTCATCGTAATGTCGATGTACTATTCCATCAGCTGTAACAAAATGGAAAGTTGTTCAGAACTTTCTAAATATTTTATACTTCACATCCTTTATAACATTCTTCTCTTCGTTAAGTTGCATCACTGGTGCCCATGATGTTGAGAATCATAATACATTCTTACCATCTATTACCTGATCATTCTTTCATACCACATGAACTAATCCTGATGCATTCTTTCCATGGGTTAATACATAATCACCATTCTGGGTTGGGATGGTTGAATCCTCTTCATATAGATATGCAAAATAAGTATCATACAATTTCTTTGACATAGCTACTCAAGTTTCTGATTGGTGGATAGCTTTTCATTTAACATAAGTAGTAACCAAAAATTTCATATGGTTGCATTTATCTATCGGGAAATAATCCTTATCTCAATATTTTACTATATTAACTATATGTCATTCACTGATCCCACTATAACATGCATAACTACAAGGAGAGAGATCATTTATATCTATCTGTTTATATATCCTCATCTTAGTTTCTAAACTATTTACTAACATGAAATATCTATATCAATCTATAATGATAACATCCTTAAAAATTCATTGAAGCCGTTCATCATCAGTCTCTGCGCTCATTTCATCTTCAGCAGAATTCCAATTATAAAACGGAACCCTTTTGAATCCCTGTCTTTTTCTAAGGAAGTATTGATTTTTATCTCAATCTTCGTTAGCTGACTGTATGAATTTTGTTCTGAATGAATTATTAAAGTATGGAGGTTTTACGATATCACAATTAATAATATTGTGATAAACTATATTACCTTCCTCACTTGTAAATTTTCAATCATAATATTGTATTTCTGCCATTAGCGATGTTTAGGAGATTCTAAAGGATACTCTTCGTTAAATCTAACCTCAGGTGGAAAATCATTATCAGCCATCTTAAGTTCATCTAACTGTTTTCTAGCCAAAGATGAATATGTAAGGTCCTGTTGTTGCATCATTATACCATACATAGGAACTATTATACTAGCAATGAAATAACCAAATGCTGTCATAAACGAATCAGGTAGTGGAACTATCTCATCGAATGTAGTTACATGTTTTACTCCACGCCAATACGTTACTCGTAATTGTTCTACTGGATGTTGTAGGTATACATGAATGATTCTACCATTTAATCAACCAGCACCAGCTAGCTCACTTCACGCAACCTTAAATTCACCAGCACACAAACTATTTTGTGGACGGATCTTCTTTAATTTTACTGGTGTACAAGCAGGTTCGCAATCACACCCTGTTCAACATACTACATCCTCGATATCAAATTCACATTCACAAGGCCTTAATGAGTTCTCTATATCATTCCAGTTACTAGAAAAAAACTTATCAACAGTATTGATAGGTTGTCTAGTTACCAGACGAAGTGCTTGTGGATTACCTGATGGTAATATGAAAATATCTTTCATATGTTGCCAAGACCAAATGAATCATTGATAATTATATATCATATTCAATGCATGATTAGCTGCGAAAATAAACTGGTTCGCACCAACAGCTCTAGTAGCTCAATGCTGTCAAACAATAGGATATACAAATTTCAGTGCGTCGCGTACTGTATAGCTCATTTGTATATTATTTAATAATAAATTAATGATATGATAACCATTAGTTATCCTTTTTCAACATAAAAAAAAGAGAGCCCGAAGACTCTCTCTCTCTCTCTATATTCAGTATATCTATTACCTTAAATAGATAATAATACCAGTTCAGAACTAGGGTTTCAATTAAAAAAATCAAGTTATTAATCTCCAAGCTCCAGATTCTATCATTCAAATTATGATACAAAACTCAGTTCGGATGTCGTAAGTTTTGCATTCATGTTGTCATGGAAGAGTAACATCTTCGAATCTAAATCCTGGTGCAGATTTTGAAATCGCTCCAGTATTTATATCGTAGTAGTCATTTTCTCTTTGAGTGAACTTAACAAGATCTCTAGGGAAGAACAAAATGTTTCCAGTATTGTTCATCAATTGTTCGAACTTGTAACAAGTCATAATTTCAGTAGGACCATATGGTGTATGGATAACTGGAAGAGTAAACTCTTTGTGAACGTTATCTGTTTTAGTAACCATAAATCCAGTGAATTTATTCCAAGCGTTGTTCATTTGCATGAATTTAGAAATAGCCATTGAATCCATTACCATAGTAACAGTTGACCCTCTCTTGATCGCACCAGACATTTGTACTTGTAACAATTGTTCAAGAACAAGTCTAACTTTATCTTCATCTATAAGAAGATTTCTAGCAGATTGGATAAGTCCTTTATGTGGATTCATGTAATGAGCATCAAACAATCCTGGTAATACTCCCATAGTTTCTCCTGGAAGGAACGCAGTTGTTCCGTCTGGTCTTGTATAAGATACTGAATTGTTTGGGTTTCTGTTTCTAGCCATGTAGAATGCAGAAGCCATTTGGTCTACCATTTGCTCAGACAAACCTTGCATCTTAGTAGCAAGATAAGATTGAACACCATTCTCTTCAGCGTAACTTCTATTAAGCTCTTGTTTAGTAACATCATGCTTAAATGAAATATGTTGAATATAAGAATGTTTTCGAGCATATGGATTCTCTTGGTATGATGCTGTGATAGTATCACAATCATTTCTACCGTTATATAATTTCAAAACTCTATCTCCAGCATAAGTTATTCCACTAGTATTCAATTCTGGTCTAACAGTATTAGGTGCAAAGTTATATCCTTTAACACTAATAGATCAAAGATCAGCACCAGTAGTAGGTGTGTTTTCTAGTGTAAGTCTTACATATGTTTGTGAACCTTGTGGCCCAA
Organism: Candidatus Altimarinota bacterium; assembly: GCA_029934675.1. Classification (GTDB taxonomy): domain Bacteria; phylum Patescibacteriota; class Gracilibacteria; order UM-FILTER-43-11; family UM-FILTER-43-11; genus JAJDCE01. The sequence continues at coordinate 60,353 of JAOZLT010000001.1, forward strand.
CCCAAACTTCTGTATCTACAGACACTACAGTTCTTTGTTCCATCCTAGAACAACAATCTGGATCTTCTGTCTCGTTTCCGTTAGCGTATACTAATATAGTATCACCAGCTTCAAAAAGATTTCTGTATCTCAAATCAGTAGAACTCAAATCTATAGGCATACCTGCAGCATCTCCTAGAAGAAGTATGTTAGTATTTGTTTGATCTCTAACTACATATACTTCAGGAAATTCTTTTTTATATTCTGTCCATAAAAACATGTTACCATCCAATGAAGGAAGAGTTTCCATGTTAGGAAGACTTTTAAATGTAAGAATATTGATAGGTTTAGTAGCATTAGCTTCTGTACTAGGACCAGTATATTCATCCATATCAAATAACAATCTTGCGATCATTGGGTATTTTTCGTTTCGGGCTCTGAACATTGGAATTTTTTGACCAGCTAAGTGGTTCAAATATGTTCCAACATAGTACTCTCCATTTTGAAAAGCCACACTTCATACTCCATAAGAGTATCCATTAAATTGTGGTGTATCAATACCATTGGCTGGTGAAGGTGCTACTGCTGATCAACCTGGACATGGAGCAGAGTCCAACGAACAAGTATTACATCCAGCACTTTTACCGTCGAAAATATTATGTGTCATTTTAAAAATAAGTTATGGTTAAAAAGCGATTGCTTTAACCAAGTCTCCTCATCATGTGGATTTATCATCAAGCGTGCTTACTACAGCTTCCGCTTTCTCTTCTGTATTAAAAGAGTTACCACGTTTCAACCAGTCTAAAACATAGTTGTCTAAATTCAATTCAGTAGTTTGTTCTCCAAGTTTGGTAAGTTCCCCAATAAAATTACGTTGATTGTACATACTAGGGTTATCTTGCATTAACTTGTAGTAGTCCATTAGACTACTCAACTCGGTAGGTGGTTTTGAAGATGTTAATTTCTTCTGCTCCCACTCGAGATCTTTAGCTTTTTCAAATAACTGATTGGTCTTGGCCCTTTCAGCTTCTAGCATTTGTTCTAGCTGCTGTTTTTGAACCTCGAGTGATCTATTACTCAACTCGTTTTGGGCGACCTTAGTCTCAAGCTCACCTACATAATTAGTAATCTGTTCCTTTTCATCAACACTTAATGTGTTTTTGTCTAGTTTTTCTTTAATTTCATCTTGTTTTATTTGTTCTTCAGTTTTAATAGTATTGACATTTTCTTCTTTTCATTTCCCTAGAGTGTCTAAATCATTTAACAAATCATTTATTTGTTTATCTAGATCCAAGTTATTATCCTCAATATTTGGTTCTTCGTTGGCATCATCTGGTATAACAGCTTCAACAGGTTTGACAGGCTCTGTAACAGGTTCAGGTGTTACTGGTGGTTCTATAGCCTGGTTATTAACTGGTGGCTCTGGTGTAACAGGTTGTTGCACAGGAGTAACAGGTTGAGCTAGTGGTACTGGTGGCTCTGGCTGAACTATAGGTTGTGGAGCTGGAACTACTGGTGGTGTTACTGGTGCAGCTGGTGGTGGTGTAGTAGAGCCTGGATCTCCAACTGGTTGTTGCGTAGCTGGTTGTGATAATCATGCAATGTAATTATCCATAGAATTAGTCATACTTCTAATATATAATAATATAAAAATTACTCATTAACTTGTTTCAATATAGATGCAACTCACATAGCTGCAGCTTCATTAGGTGATCCTTCTTCAAGATTTGAATTAACATTACTACCAGGAACTGGTGCCTGTGGCGCTGGACCTGATCATCATTCTTGGGTTGGTGCTCATCATCATCATTGCATGGCTTGCATCATTGCTTGATTACCTCAATCTTGCTGTTGTCATTGTTGTTGTTCACCTGCAAGGTCTTGCTGATACTTACTTAGTTCGCTTTGCATCTTTATCGCTTCTGTCTGTGCCTTTTTCATCTTACTTTGGTATTCTTTATCAGTTAATAATATATCTGGATTTTTATTAAATAGATCAAGACCCTCTGCTATCAGTTTCTCGTTATCTATAAATCGTTTTCATGATATAGGATCATTACCAAACGTTGTCAAGAAACTAGTAAGCTCTTGTAGTTGTGATCTTTCTACAACTTTATTTATATCCCTTATACTTTCACTATCCCATTCGAATATAAAATCTCAATTCAAATCATCAGCAGTTATCTCTGCTCGTTCTTGTGCTAACTTATTTGTTCAGAATACTGGTATCTTAAATTTGTTAGGCATCTTCTCTTTCATATCTCGTAGTCGTTCTTCTGCAACAACGTTCAACATCTCATTCATACTTGTAACTAATCAAAGAATTGCATCCTTTAATCATTCAAACCTGAACTGGCTATCTGTTGCACTTCTACTCATCCCTTGGATCTGGTTATACATAGAAGGAGCAATCATAAAATTTGCCATCTCTAATATATCCGACATCGCTTTAGATACTTCTGGAGCAGGCTTAGGTAATTCTAATGCTTCAATCTTTCCTGGTCCTCTTACTTGCTTAAACGTGAACGGTTCATAATCCAAAAGTTTCTCACTACCTTCAATACTCTGTCAAGGTTGTAATAAAAACATAGGTCATGCCGCAAATTTCAATAGATCAAACGACATATTATATAGAGCGTCGTACAATCTTTGTTGACCTGCAAGCATAGGACCAAGTCAATCAGCTATCCATGTACCAGGATCTCTGGTATATCAAATGAATTTGAATGGATGAACTCTTGGTGGTCTCTCTGGATTACTGTTCAATGGATTCGGTCCATCATAGACAAGATAACCGTTAATGTATAATACTAAATTATCTTCTGTCCAGTGCTCAGTATACTCTCATTGTTTATTATCAAGTGTAAGGTTGAAGAAATTATCGTAATTATAATTTCTATTCTTTACATCACAAAGCATACTAGAATAATATTTTATTAATCTGATCTTTTCATAATCTTGTCATGAAAATTCTTGTGTATTAGTTACTAGATATTCAATAACATCTTTTTCTAATTTGACACCTAATGATCAAATCTTCTTTAGTATAGTTTTCATCGGTAATACTTTCCTATATATTATATCCTTTTGTTCATAGAACGGAATCCCAGGATCACCATACAAAGAAAATTCACTAACCCATTCAAAGTTAGCATAGAATTTACTTATATGAAATAGGTGGTCAGTATCCTGATCCTTTATGTCTTTAGCTTTTTCATCTGGTATATTGAACGAAGTTCTAGCATATCATGGTCATTGCAATAACGCTGTCTTAGCCATATCATACATCCCTTTCTTAGCATTAGCTGAAGCAAAACACCATTCAATAGCTTTCTGTACCGCTGTAGTTTTCTTTGCAGTCTTTGCTGAAAGTGGATACGCTTTAATAAAGAACTGAGTTCTGAACAAAGACTGCATTAACCTATCAACATACGTTCTAACAATAGGTTGTTTCTCGTTAGTTAGATACCCTCTCTTCTTTTTTCTAAGATCTAATTCACGATCAGTAGTATCCATAGTATAATCCTTAATAGATTGATACCAGGATGGGTAGAACGCATCCTCCCAAAATCACATCCTTGCCACAATATCAGACCTGAATTTATTCTCAAGAGTTTTTTTGTTCTTACCCTTAAGCGTATTGTACTTCCAGAAATCAAAATATGGAGCAGGTTTATCAATATCCTCCATCTTCTCTGCCATAGTCTTTGTCTTCTCTAACAATAGTTTCCTATCTTCCATGAATAATAATTAATTAATAAAGTCTATTAGTTTGTTGGAATCAGTTTATAATATTTATAACTGGTTGAGTCTTATAGTATCATTTCAACTTAAGAATCTCTTTCGCTATCTGTGTTCTTGTCCTTCGATCCTCGATCATATCTCATTTAGGACCCTGAACTATTGCTTCCTCAAAGCCCCTTTTTAGAGAAGAGAGAAGATATTCATCACTTCGTCACAGCTCATCGAGTTTTGAACGAATCATATTTGACTGTTGCTCTTCTGATTGTTCTTTTGAAAGTATTTGCGTCCCGTTCTGTTGGCTTCAAGATGTCGTAAGTACGCTCGATTCCACCTGGTTGAGCGAATCATGCAAACTGTTTAGCGAGTCTTCACTCTGATCTTTTAGGTTTTCAAGCACTTTTTCTTGGTCCAGTTGAAGTGGTGATTCATTTAAAAAAACTGGATTGGTTTTTGGCGTAGGACTGAAGGAAGTCCCAGTCTCACTTTGAATAATAACTGGTTGGTCGTTTTGTTTTTCCATAGCGTTGATAGTTAGAAAAATTAAATTTGTATTTCATTTCATTAAATGCCTTGTATATATCGGAATGCATCCTAGAATATTTCTTTCGATTTGTAGTAAAATTAGAATCATAGGCACCACTACTTGTATAATACTTAGAACTTCAAGATTTACCTATCTCTAATCAAACTTCTTCATCAGCCTTCTTTTCATCAATTAATCATTCTAAATGATCAGAATCCTGGATAGATCAAAATAAATTTTCTATTGCTAACTTATATGATTCCTCTTCACGCATTACTGAATCCTTTTCTATCTTAAGTATCTCAGGTCATAATGCTATAAACAATGACTGTTTTATTGTAGACTGCTCATGAAACGATAGATCTGAATTATCAACTATATCTATAACGTTATTAAGATTACCAAATAACCAGTCATGATACCCAGGAGCTTCTCTATCAATTTTCTTTGACATAAACAATGTACTGAATACATTAGTTAATTTATACGCATCAGCATCTCAATTAGCAATATTAATTCTTGCTACTGTATCCATTAGATACATAGATGTAACACCATTATCTTTCCAATTATCTTCACCAAATATGAATTTCATAGTTTTAGATGGACTACCTTTATCGTTATATGGCGATGCTATCTTATCTTCATACTCAGGATATTCTTTTCTTATATAAAATAATCATAGTTCACCATAAGTTAGTTTATCAGTATAACGAAGTGTTGCTCAATATTTTTCTCATAGATATGCTTTAATTTGTTTCATAGCTTTAGGATTCTTCCAAGCATTATGATCTTTCATAGCTTGTGTAAATTCCTCATTTACTATAGCGGCAACATATTCTCTAGCTGAACCAGGTCATTTGGATTCTAAGAATCACAACATCTGTGCGTTAACTTTTCAACCAGTCTTGATAGATGATTTGAATTGCTGCATAAACTTTTCTTTATCTCAATCCTCTAATATATTAAGCATTTGACTAACAAATACATCCTCTTTCCATTGCTTATACTCCATAGGTGCATTCTTACCAAAATTATAATTAGCTCTCATATCCTCAAATCGATCTTGGTCACCAGAACTAGTATCATATTTAACAAACTCTGTAAGTTTATTATACGCAAACTCACCGAAATCTATATCTCATTCAAACGGAATGTCTCATTTCTCAAACGCTTTATATTTTTCATCTTTATCTAGCTTCTCATATAGTTCTTTAGTATAATCTAGTTCATCGAATGTTCAAAATTTGAACTGCGCCACAAATGGAATACGGTAAGATAACCATGTGGTGAATCTCTTCATCTTATTCTCATCTTTTTCTGTAAGGAAAAATAGTTGCTTCTCTGAACTTAAATCTCTAAACTCTTTAATAAATCAATTTTCATATCATAGAATTTTACTCAGTACATCGAAGTTTCATCTAGGAACATACAACTCATATTCTGATTTTGTCATCTCTTCCTCAAAAAAATATGCATATCATTGTGCTCACGACATCATAGTATCCCATCATTTCTCAAATCATGCTATTCATTTTTCTACAGCGTTTCAATCAGTAACTCATGCCCTTCATAATCATGATGCAATTCATTTACCCACTATAAATCTCCTACCTATATTATTAAGGAACTTATTTAATGTAGAATATGATGCAGATTCTAAATCTCTCCAAGTAGTTTTACCATCATTATCAATATCAGCCCCTACCTGTGTAAAGAAATTCATCGCTTCCCTCCCTATCTGGGTTGTAGTAAGAAACTGTAACGGATACGCAAAGTTAATAGTATTCTGTAATATAGCTCAAAGATCTTTTTCTTTATCTTCATTATATCATCTATCTATATAAGTTCAAAGGTGGATAGAAAAACCTATCTTACTCATAAGATCTATAAACGCAGCGTTTTTTCTATATATTCAATACGCAAAATCTCTAGCCTTCTCGAACCCTCCTGGTTGTGTGAGTAATTCTAGGTAATGTTTTTCAAAATTCTTTTCAAATTTCTTTACTGATCAGAAATCTTTTATGATCCTGTATCAATTTCTTAGATGCCCAGCACCATACATTCATAAAAACGAACGCATAAAATGTCGACCAGCCTGTATTGGGATAGGCAAAAAACTATTCTTATTAAACACTACAGCGCCATCAGCTCATTTTATTGATTGTGCAGAAGTATCAAGATACCTATCAGCAACATGTCAGTTTAATCTTGTTAAAAAATCTAAACGATCTTCTTTATTTAATGTTCTAACATGATGAGTTAGATCTTCTATAGTACTAAATTCTGGATACCTATTCTTTAATACCCAATCAAAAGTTGAATTTATTCTTCTTCATTTAAAGGATACCTCCATTATATTATAGTAATGAGGAGTGGTCTCTTTTATCAGATTAATAACCCATCAATATGCTTTCCTGAAATTCCCTGATGGTGCTGGTACTTCTCATTCTATATATTGTATTCAAAACTCTTTTCTGAAATTAGTTAGATCTTCGTTACGGAATTTCCAGTTCCCTTTTCTAAACTCTGAAGCCATCCCAAATATCTGTGAGATTGTAAGTGATCCAACATACGCAGCAGAATGTCATGACAATATTCAGATCACTTGTGATCCAGCATAAATATATCAACCAGCAGATTTTTTTACTAGTGATCAAAACGATCAAGCTCAAGCAGCTGCTATATCAGCTGGTGTCTTTAATTGATAAGCATCAAGAATAGCATGTGCTTCATTACGTCTTTTTTTTGTTAACTCACCTGGTACATCAAAAGCGGTCTTCAAATATCCTGCGTTATTACGGAGCTCTTTACTACTCTGTGGAGACCAGAAATCTAATGCCATCAACGGAGTACCCAACGAATCAGGGTCGGTAAGTAATGTATGTAATCTTTCCAGATCATCTATTGTATTAATTTTTTTCCTAGCAAACCCTGTTATCGGTTTGAAGTTATCGCCCATAGCACCAACTACAGCATCCTCAAACATATTAGCCAAAGATTGTGCCTGTCTGTATAATCAATCTCTGACTTCTTTTGTTATCGGTTTACCCATACCGACAGATCTTTTTATCTTCTTTCATAAAGTATCTCAAATCCCAGCAGCCTCTAGCTCAGCAACAAGCGATTTGATACTGGATGCGTTATTAGCTTCTTTCAAGCTGAACCTATACCTATCAAATTTACTGGAATTAATAATACTGTCACCAGCTCTATTCGATCAAGCAACCGGTATTCTATCAAGTAGCGCATCTTTTCACGCGTTAAATATTCATGATTGACATTTGTTTTTTGACATGGGTTTATTTTAATTGACATAAATTTTTTGTAATTTCTGCACCTGATTCAACTATTTCATAAGCCTTCTCACTAGTTCATTTCTTTGGTAACGCTATATATATTTTATCTTTAGT
>JAOZLT010000036.1:0-4857 GCA_029934675.1 Candidatus Altimarinota bacterium
AGACATCAGATTACCTCACGGTTTTAGAATCATATCCGCCAGCTCAAGAATCTGCGTTTACGATTTATCCCGAATATAAAACCGCTTTCGACCAGAATAAGATATTTCTATCGGCTATTGGGAGGAATTAGAGGGTAAAATTTTTCTGTGTAGGTGAACTTTGACAATGCTAAGTTTGATACTAGAACAAGTTCTAATTTCTTAATATTTTTTGTTATATACCAATCTTTGGATTATACTTCTACCGATTAATAAATATAAAAAATAAATATGGCAAAGAAATTTCATAAAGCAAGAGAGAAACCCTTAGGGCTTACCGAACTTATAGCTATCGCACTTGGTGGTATGGTAGGTGGCGGTATTTTTTCAATATTGGGTATATCCGTTGAAAAAATTGGGAACGCTACCCCTATAGCTATTTTAATAGGTGGTGTATTGGCATTTTTTGCTGCCTATTCTTACGTTAAATTAGCTGTCTATTATAAAGATGAAGGCGCTACATATTCTTTTTATAAGAAAACTTTTTCAAATTCTCATTTTTCTGCCTCTGTCATTGGTTGGTTTGTTGTATTTGGGTATATAAGTACGCTGGCACTGTATTCTTTTACCTTCGCTTCATATGTAACTAGTATTCTTCCTGTTGAAAATTATGTTTTTACAATGAAAATTATTGCAGGGTGCGTTCTTCTGTTTTTTACTGTTATAAATTTATTAAGTGTAAAAGGGATGGGAAAATTAGAGGATATTATTGTTTATGCAAAACTAATTATTTTACTAGTTATTTCCGTATTACTCGCAGAAAAAGGTGATATTCATAATATTGTCCCGATATTTAATAGTAGCTCTAATATCCAAACAATTCTCATTATTTCATCAATTACATTTGTTGCATATGAGGGGTTCCAACTGGTTATACATGCAACTGAAGAAATGGAAGATCCTGAAAAAAATATTCCAAAAGCAATTTATAGCGCGATTGGGATAGCAATATTTATTTATATTACTATTGCTACTGCTGCTCTTTTATCTATTCCAAAAGCTGATCTTATTGTAAACAAAGAATATGCTCTAGCGAGCGGAGCGGGTGATATTCTTGGGAATGTAGGGCTGATAGCCGTTATTTTTGGAGCAATACTTGCTACTTCAAGCGCAATTAACGGAACAATTTTTGGAGCGTCAAGACTATTGGCTGTAATAGCGGATGACGGTTACTTTCCAAAAATTTTCTCAGTTAGAATAAAAAAACATATTCCAAAATATGCCATTCTTATTATATTTGTCTTTGCATATCTATTCGTATTAACTGGTAGCCTGGAAGCCATTCTTCAATTTGGAAGTGTTACTTTCCTTTTGGTTTCATTTTTAATGGCTTATGCTAATTTTACCATTAGACATAAAACTAATTCAAATGGGCCTATTGCATTATTAGCAATGTTCGCACTTGCTATATCAGGTAGTTTAATACTGTATTATGAATTTACTACAGATTTACTTGAAATGCTTTTTATAATATTAATTTATGTACTATTGGTATTAGGGGCATGGGCATATTCAATAATAAGGGCAAGGAAGAAAAAATTGGAAATTTTAATAGAAAAGATAAAACAATAATCATATCAATCCAAAAACAAGTAGGCTCAAAAAATATATCTTTAGCAAAAACTTTATACACTTTGGATTATCTTAGTATAGCGGAGGCTTATATATCGTTATCACGAGATTCCGCATTTACATTATACCCCGAATACAGAACTGAATTAAATTAGAACAAGATATTTTTATCAGCCATAGCTATGTCTGTAGATTAAGAGGTAATATCATGAGGATGTGGAAGATTCTTAACTATATCAGATAAGTCTTCGCTAAATATTTGTCTCTTTCTTTGTGCAACACTAACCTTTGGATCCATAGCTTCTTCATGCGCTGAGCTTAAACCATCGAAATTTCCTCTCAAAACATCTATTACAACCAAGATGATATGATCTCTAACAGCTTTTGTTAATTTTTCTATAAAATCTCTTCTTTTGGAACCAGAAAGCTCCAAACCATTATTTGCATGTTGTTCAAGTAAGTATGCATCAGATTCAATCTCAGCATTTTTAAGAGCTTGCTCAGTTAATTCTTTAATATTAATATCCTCAAATGGCTGACCTCCGCGTAATTCGTGTATTATATCGCTAGCCATAACTTCAAATAACTCATCGGAATCAGTTATTAATCTATCCCCTCTAAATTTTTCTAATCTACTTTTCATAATAAAGATTGATTTTAATAACCTTTTGTGTTCAAATTATAATAAAATTTTTTTAAAATGTAAAGCAAGAGGATAAAAGATATTACTTCATTATTAATTGTCATATTATATGAAAGATATAAAGAAACTTGATACAAAAACAGGATGGCCGGAAGGTGATTATGGAGGCGAACAGAGCCTACAAATAGACGGCAGAGCTTATTTACCCTGGAGATTAGCTACATTACCAGAAGCTGAGCTTAGACTGATTTTTAGTCACGAAAAAGGTATTCAAATAAGCAAAGAATATGTTCACTATATAAAAGGGCTAGATGGACAACAAAAAGAAGATATACTATTAAAATCTCCGATGCCATTCATGATAGAAAGGACGGAAGAATTAATAGTGAGTTCGAGGGAGCTTGTTCTTAATATAATAGAAGAATTAAAATCCAGAATAAGTATGTTCAAAGAAAAGCCATTAATCGGGGCAGATAATTTACAGAGTTCATCAGAAATAACAAGTAGATTAATACAACAATTAGAACAAATTATTCAATCGGAAAATATGCTCGTCTCTAGTATAGAAAGGCGTAAGTTAATAACAGAGCTCATTCCTCTTACAAGATTGGTAGGACAAACTACAGATGTTGGAAGTTCCATAGAATCTGCAGGACATAGATCATTATCGGTTATTAAGAGCGTGGTTGAGATGGTACATATAATAGCTATGAATAATGCAGCGATGAGCGCAAAAGATATTATGGGTTTAGCGGAAAGGTTAGATCCATTATCGAGACAGTTTAAATCGACATTACAAGAGTTAAAAAAGGCAAGAGATCTTATTTTGGAATTACGTAATCAAGGATATGCGGATGAGCAAATAGAGATGGCAACAAAAAATGTTGGATATGAAAGAATATCAGATGAATATGGAGATTCATACGAAAGACTACTTGAACTCTTAAATATATTTATCGGACGTTGTGATTATATAATCAGACCATATCATGACCCCTTAAAGAAGGCTTATGATGAAGTGCAATATGTTTGTGATTTTCAGATGGTTAGCGGAGATACGGGTAATAGCATGCCAGGATTAAAGAAAACAATAGACGAAATGAGTTCTGCAGAGATTGTAAGGCAGGCAGAAGAGATAATGAGAGCCACAGAGATAGAAGATTTAGAGGAAAAATAACTATACAGAGGAATATTAAGTTTTATCTCTTAAATTAAGATAAATATTTTATAAACAAGGCTCTCCCCACTCATCTAAATCTAATTTTTTAAGTAGCCCATTAAATTTAAGCGATTTAGCCAATGAACAGAAATCTGAGGTCTTAGTACCCCTTTCTGTATATTCCGTCATAAAAACCGCCTTTCCGGCATCGGTAAATGGTTTCATTTCTTCACACCAATTATCTTCGTAACATTCTTCGGTCAAAGCCCAATCAAAATAGCTCACTAGTTCTTTAGCCTGATCGCTATCGTTTTTAAGTCCGATAGAAAGTCCTCGTTTATGAGCTTCATTGGCTAGCCATTTGTTATATGTTAATTGATTCTCTGCGGTAATCGGGAATCCAGTATTTTCTTCATGATTTTGGATATTGTCAGGCTCCAAGGCATCAAACCCTTTAGATTTACATAAATCCATACGTGCTTGCATAATGGGGGCAAGTTTATCAATCTGACGGATATCCAACCACTTTTCTCCGGGCCAACCCGCATAATCATTACCAATTACAGAAGATGGAAAATCATCTTTATCAGGTCTCCAGTTTTCAGTGCTACCAGCACTTATATAACATATTACTTTCTTGCCGGAATCATGTAATCTTTTAACCACACTCGCATCATTATCAAATAAATCTATATCAATTACTTCCACATCAACACTCTCATTAACTGGTAAGTTTAACTGCCAATCCCATGTGGTTAGCTGGTTGGGCACCCAGTAACCATGACTTACTTCTGTACAACTACTATCCCAACAAGTGCCGGAGGTTGTAATGGTTTTTTTCCAAGGTCCATTCGGAACATCATTTTCATCAACAAATTGCCAGTCTGTTTTATCGATACCGGTCAAGCCAAGGTAATCACTAACAGCGGGGGATACATCCAATCCGGCATTATTATTAATAGAATTGTTAGGTTTCGCAGTTCCAAAAACATAATCGGAATCATCCAGATTAAACGGACCTGAATCTTCCCATTGAGCATAAGCTGTTTTATTGTCAGTCATTATTTTAATCCATCTGTTTTTGCACATGGATTCATTTTCACCCCATGTTTTTTCATTTGCCCAATAAACAGTTGTATTTGCATCTCTTTTTCTATCACTATTGCCAAAATCTGTATAAGGAAGGGCAAAATAAAACGGGTTTTCAGATGGTGTAAAGTCTGCAGGATTATAACCATTTCTTTCATCGGGATTATCAATTCCTCCAAAGTGCTCAGCCCATTTTTCATCCCAAGAACTTGGCATATTGGTGATATTACCATTGCTTTCATTCGCAGTTTCACCTGCCCAGAATTTTGTTACTGTAATATCTTTATGAATCGGAAAACCGGATTGCTGAACTTCTGATTCTTGAGATTCTGATTGTTGAACTTCTGATTCTTGA
>JAOZLT010000036.1:4957-10381 GCA_029934675.1 Candidatus Altimarinota bacterium
GGATTGCTGAACTTCTGATTCTTGAGATTCTGATTGTTGAACTTCTGATTCTTGAAGTTTAGGAGAACTGATTATCCAAATATTAGACGGCGAATTTTCATCATCTTTATTATGAGATTCAAAGGAAATCCATTTTTGATTCGGAGATATTGCAGGAGCACCATCTTCTCTAATTGTAGAATTCGTTATTCTCATCGGTTTTCCGCCATCAATCGGAAAGGCAAAGATATTTGGATGCTCAAGATTCCCATAATCTGACGAAGAAAGAACATACTTATTATTAAATCCCCACGAATTATCAGTATCCTGAGATTTTAGGTGATGAAGAGTTTGGATATTCTTAATATGACTATTCTCAATATCGGCGATAACAATATCCCAATCCTCATATTCCGTATCAATATTCCCCGCAATAATTCTCTGCCACAGGATCTTTTCTCCATCATACGACCAGCTGGGGAGTCTATCGTCAAAACCGGAATCATTAGTTAGCGGTGTGATATGATTGTTTGTTAAATCCAGTAAATACACATGGTGTGGCAATAATTCTTTATCGGTTGTTTCTTGTGGGCAATATTCAAAAATGACTTTGGTGGTATCTGTTGGGTTAAAAACGGGCTCTATATAACATCCTTCTTCCTCTTTATGGCTAGTTACCTTTTTCATATCAGTGCCATCACTATTGGCGATAAAAATTTCATCTGTTTCTGAATCATAATCACTTGACCATATTATTTTATCGTTAATCCATGACCCATAAGGAACCGCAACATGATCATTATCTTCAGTCGAAATAATGACGGTTTCTTTTTGGGCATCAAGGTTAATCCTTACTAATTGAGAAGAACCAGCATTATATCCGTTTAAAAAACGGGTAAACATTATTTCTTTGTTATTAGGAGAAAATACTGCATTCTGACAACTATCTTTTTTACAGTTAGTAATTCTCATAGCACCATCTGAGCGTGTCTCATAGCTTTTTATTTGCGTCTGAGGAACTGATAAATGATTATTTAAGAATTCACTTGAATCTAAATTATCGATTTCTTCGAGAAGACGATAAATCATTTCCGCCATTTCACCCCTGCTAATAGTTTTATCTAACTGGTCAATTGTGGTTGGAATAGCTTTTCTGTCAGACAATTCCTTTGCAAATGGTGCATACCACACGGAATCTGAGCCAACTTCATAATCAAATGTATTAACAATAATCTTAGAAGCCTCCGCAAAGTTAATATTATTAGATGGTTTAAAAGTACTATCAGGATATCCTCCAATAATATTATTGGTTTTTGCAATGCAAACATATTTTGCAAACCATGCGTTTTTCGGAACATCCGAAAAGAACACATAAGACCAATCCGATTGAGTATTTTTGGATATGCAATCATTTATCTCGGATTCATCAAATTGAGAATTAATAATGATTTTAGTGAATTCTGCACGATTAATTAAGTTTGAAGATCTAAACGAGCCATCCGGATAGCCAGAAACAATCCCCTCATCCTGAACATATGTAATAGCCTGATAATTAGAACTACTACTTGAAATATCAGAAAAACTTGCCCTTGTTTTAGGTATTATAAAAATTATAAAAATAAAAGGAATCAGCCAAAACAATCTCGTAATCTTGTAATCTTGTAATCTCGTAACCATAATCTATATACTTTTAAAATTAAAATTTAATTTTTCTAATTCTCATCATAGTCATCTGGTGGAGTAGTTGTTAAATTTCCCAAACTCCTCCTTGTAATATACGGGATGTACCCCTTCGCATAAGATTTGCTATATGCCTCATCAGCCTTTGTAAGAGCATACTCACAATCAAATACAGGTAAATCGGCTTTTATATATCCATCTAAATGCTCCGTATAATAATTTATAAGGTCATCATTATTCTCAGAATCATAACCATCGTTATCATCCCATTTGTCACTGGCATCTCCATCATACCAAATAGCCTCTTGTGCAATTCCATCAATTACATCAAAAAGTTTAGGATGACCGTCTTGTAGAGAGGCAGCATTTTGCTGAATAATCAAAAAATCAGGGTTTCTAATTTGAGCATACTCACGCATTTCTCCAATAAATTTAATCATCTCATCAGCTGGATCGACACCGTCTTTTTTAGCCTGAGCTATAACTTCTTTATTTTCAAACCCTTCAACCCAATCCAAATATATACCATCAAATCCGCTCTTTAAAACTTCATCCAAAACACTATTATAATTACCATAAGCTCCACTGCTTAAGTTTTTACCATGGATGATTATATTTTTCCAATTATTATCCCAATATGCGACTGGGTAGTTACCATCCCATCCATCGGGATCGTGGGTAATAATATATGGTGGCCAGCCAGCAGGTTTATCTTTTCCCTGCGACCAATTTTTACCCCATTTCCAATACCATCTCCAGTCCTCAGCCTCGCCGATATCTATATAAGCAAGTACGAGTTTACGATGCTTACCGTCTTTTGCTTTGGATTGTTTAATTCTTTTTACCATATTGGCGGTATCAAAGTTCTTACTATCAGAGCTCCAGTCTGTTTGTGTGGGCTCGACGACTAACATGTCGTAATTAGAATTTACCAATTTATCAATCATACTCTCCTGATCCAAAGATTGTATCTGATATCCCCAATACTCCACTTTATCAAGCGCCAGAGGATATCCAAAATCCTCATGAGATATTTGCTCCAATTTACCGGCAACATACCTGTTGGAATCCAAGTCATCAATCTTCTCCATTAATCGATATATCATTTCCGCCATTTCACCCCTGGTAACGGTCTGGTCAAGCTCATCAATCGAAATTGGCACAGCGCCTCTCCGGCTAAGCTCTTCTGCGAACGGTCTATACCAAATATCGTTCTTGCCGATAGAATAGCCAAATGCATTAACAATTATTTTAGAAGCCTCTACAAAATTAATGTTGTTAGAAGGGCCAAATGTACCATCCGGATATCCACCGATAACATTATTCATTTTTGCTACGCAAACATACTTCGCATACCACGCATTCATCGGAACATCACTGAAAAACACAAAATCCCAATCAAGTTCGGTGTTGTCGAATAAGCAATCATCTATCTCGCTACTACTAAACTGAGATTCGATGATAATTTTAGTAAACTCCGCCCTGTTAATTTTCCGATTTGGCGCATAGGTTCCATCAGGATAACCTGAAACAATGTCTTTACTTTGAACATACTGTATGGCATCAAAATTCTGATTTCCCCTTAGAACATCGGAAAAAGAAGCTTGAATTGTTTGGAGTGGGAGCAGTAAGAATACTAGAGCAATTAGAATTATTTTTTCAATTTTTTTCATATTTTTATGATTAAGTTGAGAGCATTATACATGAAAAAAGCTAATACATTACCTATAATCGTAATGTTTTGGGATAATAACTTTATATTTGATGGCTGGGTGTACATCGCTTAGATATCGTATCATTGTCCTTGTATGAAGCCCCCCTATAACAATTATTCCTGTTTCTCCTTCGGAAAGTAAATTAATAGCCTTTTCGATAGCATATTGTTCGCGCAAAATTCCCTGAAAAAATGCAGAGAGCAATACCCCTATATTACCGAATTCATCTATCAAGTCCACACTCCGTTCATGTAATTGAAATGGTGTATGCTCTAGTCCGAAAATATTTAGCTCTGGATCAAAAAGAATACGATATCTGCCAGTCTCATCTTTTTGAATATATTGTTTTAATGACTCTTTTGTATCGAGATTAGGAAATCGTTTTTTTAGAATAGGTATAATCTTCTGTTTTAATGGTATTTCACCACCAGTGCCTTCAAAAAATATTTTATGGGGCATCTTTCCAAGAATTCGTAAAATATTACTCACATCCTTATAATTTTTGATAGCCATTCCTTTTTGTTGCAAGTCAAATTTTAGTTCATCTTTGTCACCGTGAAAATAGGGAATGATTATAATATTATTATTCTTTTTGTTAGTTAAATTTTCAGCTCTATATTTCTTAAATTTATCCAAAAATCCAGTTTTATATAAAGCTGACAAAAACTGTTTAAGTAATTGATTTTGGGATTCTGATAAAGATTCATGTCCATCTCTGTGCCACTTGGCGATTTTTTCTTCAATCTTATCGATTGAGCTAATGTAAGCATAATTAAAAATATTATCCCAATATTCTATATATGGAAGTGAGTTTTTTGTATATGACTCAAGCTTTTCTTGGATGGAGGCTTCCATTTTTCCAACAATGCCCAAATCAAGCTCTTGTCGATCTGTTGTTTCTCTAATTTTTCTTCTTAAAAGTCCAATTGTTAATTCTTCTGTAGCTAAAACAAGACCAGCAATGCCTCCTAAGATAGCAGTTCTTCGTGAAAGTAGAGCATGTGATTTAACCTGTTCTTCATTCTCACTACATTTTTCCCAACTTTCATTGTTCATAAACTAAGGATTTAAGTACCATATTATAATAAAAATTTATAATATGTCAATATTGCAAAAACTAAAAAGGAATTACCCCTTTTTATTATCATAGTATAAGCGTAGATTTTCCTTGAAAAAATACCGCAAATTTGAGATAATTAATATATGAAAAAAGAATCACATAAGTCAAATAAACGCTCAGTCCGCAAAGCAGTTTCCAATTCGTCCGCCATTGAGGGGCAGAGCTTCAGTAGAGCAAAAAAGAACGTACCTATCATTAATTTACTCAGAAAATATGGCAGAGGCTTCTCGGTATAACGTAGGGGGTGATGAAGCCGCATCCGAAATTCTGAAAAACAAACTCGGCATCAAAGACCAGAAGGCACTGGAGGATACGGAAACAGTGCTTCTTTCTGATAGTTATGAGTATTTTTTGGAACAACTGGAAACAGGTAAGCTAAAATTTGACGTTGATCTTATTTTTGAAATACACAAATACTTCCTCGGTACACTTTACATCTGGGCGGGCAAAACAAGGAATGTACAGATTTCAAAAGACGGTGTGCTTTTCTGTAAAGCGGAGCATATTGAAATTACTATGAAGGATTTTGATAAACTGTTTAAAAAACAAATGCCGAGAGAAGATGATAGCAAATCCGTTTTCGCTGAAAAGCTGGCAATTATACATTGCGAATTCAATGCCATTCACCCGTTTCGCGAAGGAAACGGCAGAACGATTCGTTTGTTTATGGATTTACTAGCACTTGAGAACAATTATGAACTTATTGATTTCGGCAAAACTACCAAAAAAGCATATATCGAAGCCTGCATAGCGGGAATGAGTGGTGATTGCTCAAAAATGAAATCAGTTATTTATAAAGGATTAAAGAGGAAATAGTGGTGGATTTATGAGTACAAATGAGGACGAGTGAATTTTAAGTGCTTCGAAATACATCCTACAACGTTGCAGGCTGTAAGAAGTTAAAACATCCTTAATTTACACTGTAGCGGA
>JAOZLT010000233.1 GCA_029934675.1 Candidatus Altimarinota bacterium
ATCAACTCCTATTGCCTTTAGATTAATTGACCCGTTTATTTTTGATTCAGTATTACTTTCGTAGATTTTTGTATTGTAGATATCAGTAAGAATTCCCATTTTAAAATCACCAGTTATACAATCTCCATAACTGTCTACTTCAAAATTTCCAAATATACCCTGATTCATTCTGTAACTTTTCATATTTGCCAGATTATCTGTTGACTCAAAGAAGGTAATTGGGTCAGAATTGTCTCCTTCTGCATTTGTTATAGAGATTGGTGCAAGTAAAAAGATTAATGTTAATAGAATTGATAATAATTTTTTCATTTGATATTGATAAAGTGAATAAGATTATATTATATGGCTCATAGATTACACACTTATTTGAAAAAAGTTAAATGAATGTAATATTTAAACTCATCATAGTTGTTGCCGTAATTCTCTTTTTTTTATTTAATATATTTGTTGCCAGTCTTTTATTATATCCTGTTCCGACAGTGCTTAAATCCATTCATTTAACTGATACTGTAAAAATTTATGACAGAAATGGAGAATTGTTATATGAGGTGTTAAATAAAGATACGGGTCGTCAGTCTTTTATAGTCTTGGATCAAATCCTTCAGAATTTAAAAGATGCTTTTATTTCAATTGAAGATAAGAATTTTTATGAACATGGTGGAGTTGATTTTTCAGCAATTCTTCGTGCGATTTGGCAGAATGTGTCGGCTGGTAAAATTGTTTCTGGTGGAAGTACTATTACTCAGCAAGTTGTTAGAAATATAATAGGTATAAATAAAAAGAGAACATTTCCTCAAAAAATAAAAGAAAGTATTTTAGCTCTTAAAATTGGAAAGTTTTTGGATAAAGATGAGATATTCGAAGCATATCTGAATACAATTTATTTCGGAGGTTTGGCTTATGGAGTTGAATCCGCATCTTGGCAGTATTTTGATAAATCTGTGGTTAATTTGGATATTGCTGAATCTGCGTTTTTAGCAGGATTACCTCAGTCGCCGAATCATTATAATCCATTCCATAATTTCTAATTAGCCAAAAGGCGTCAGATAGATGTTTTGAAAGCAATGTTAAGTAATGGTGCTATTAGTCAATCGGAATTTAGTCAGGCAAAGGATGAATATATAAAACTAAATCAAAATCAATCTTCTCGAAGTTCAAAGAAAGCACCTCATTTTGTGGATTTTATTTTAAATAAGGTGGAGTTGTCCGATTTGCCACAAAAAATTATAACAACACTTGATTTAGGTATACAGAATAGGGTTGAAAATATAATTCAATCCGATATTACTTTTTTGGATAAATTTAATATCAAAAATGCTGCAGCAGTTATTTTGGATGTGAAGAATGGTGATATTCTTGCGATGGTTGGAAGCGCAGATTATGAAAATGAAGAAATAAATGGAGAAGTAAATATTACGACATCTTTACGTCAGTCAGGTTCTAGTATTAAACCTTTGGTTTATGCCACTGCTTTGGAAAGTGGTTGGTCGGCGGATACAATAATCGTTGATGAACCTGTTCAATTTGATACGGTGGACGGGTTGCCATATAGTCCGAAGAATTTTGATTTGACTTATCATGGTGCTGTAACTGTTGCAGAGGCTTTGGCGCAATCATTAAATATACCTGCAGTTAAGACAATGGATTATGTAGGTGCTCAGTCCTTTTTGCAGATTGCTGAATCGTTCGGCATTACTACTTTTGATAAATCTTCCGCACATTATGGGCTTTCATTGGCTTTGGGCAGTGGTGAGGTTAAGCTTTTGGAGCTTGCGAATGCGTATAGTACTTTTGCCAATGATGGGAATAGGGCGGATATTCGATTTATAAAATCAGTTTCTGAAAATCAGGTTGGTCAATCCGGTTTTCAGAATGTTATATCCTCTAAAACAGCTAATGTGATTTCTGCAATTTTAAGTAGTAATGATTTGCGTATGCCTGCTTTTGGCGAAGAAAATCCCTTAAAGCTCTCATTCCGAGTTGCTGCAAAAACAGGTACTACCCGCAATTTTCGTGATAACTGGACAATTGGATATACGGATGATTATGTGGTTGGTATTTGGGTTGGTAATGCGAGTGGCGAGGTGATGGAAGGTGTATCCGGGATATCCGGTGCCGGTCCGATTTTTTATAAGATTATGAATATGTTACATGAGAAAATGGGGACGGTTTTGACGGCGGGGGAGGATGTGAAACTGCCTGTAACTTCCGTTGTAATCGGAGGCGATCAAGCGATTGGTCGTTTTCGGGGGCATGAGGGTCAGTCAGACAGTATCCAGGATTTCCGCATTATCTCTCCGTTCGCAAACGACTTATATCAATATGACCCAAACAAACCTTCCGGTTACCAAAAAATCCAACTTCAGGCTTCGGAAAAGGCGAAATGGTATGTAGATGGACGACTTGTCGGAGAAGGTAAAGAAGTTTTGTGGAGAATTGTAAGGGGTCATCATCAGATTAAGGCGGTGAATGATGGTGAAGAACGGGTAGTAGCTATAAATGTCAGGTAATTAGCTTTGCCCCAGTTTACTTTTGGTACAGGCCGTATCTTTGTTTTCTTCTATGTAGGATGTTAGTTCGCCATATGTATAATCTCCCTTTGGAACAATACATGTTGTTTGAGTGGTGTCCATTTTAGAATCTTTTAATACTGTTTTTGTAGTTATGTAGTTGCAATTATTTTCATCTAGCATTTTAACTTCCCCCATTGTGTCTAAAGTTAGATTTCTGATTACTGATTCACATTTTTTAATTGCTAAAGCAATACATTCTTCATCTGGACATTGAGAAGTGGTTTGTAAGTTTTTATTTTCAGTGGATTCGGTAGCAGCTTCTTTTGTGTCTCCTACTTCAGATTCAGCAACATCAGCTACGGTTTCTTCATTTGTTGCATTATCGACATCTTTTTCTGTTTTAGCTGTATCTTCTGTTATTTCAGAAGCCTTAGGTTTAATAGTGTCAGTTTTCGATTTATTCTTTTTATTATCTGTCATTGCAGTTACTGTGTCGTCAATATTTTTTTCTATTTTAGTGTCTGATAAATCTTCAATTTTGACATCAGTATCTTTTTCAGATGAAGGCATTAGATTTGTTAAATATGGTAATCCGATATAGATACTTGCACCTAATAAAACCAGTACTAAAATTATTGGTAATAATAATAATTTCTTTTTTGTTTGCTCG
>JAOZLT010000234.1 GCA_029934675.1 Candidatus Altimarinota bacterium
AGCGGCCATTGCTGCCATTCTTGCGAACGCAGTATATACGTCACCGCCGGATTGAGTTACAACCCCTTCTGTAGCTTTCGCCTGTGTTACTGTAGTTGTAGCAGCTACTTCCGCAGTTGCTCCAGCAACAGTACTAGCCGTTTTTGCAACAGTTGATGCGGCAACTGCTGTATTCACTGCTAATTGTGTTGTACCTGTCTTAGCATACAATAATTGTTTAGTTGCTTCTGTTTCAGCAGTTACTGTAACTGCTGACTTTGCCCAACCCA
This sequence comes from Candidatus Altimarinota bacterium, assembly GCA_029934675.1. Classification (GTDB taxonomy): domain Bacteria; phylum Patescibacteriota; class Gracilibacteria; order UM-FILTER-43-11; family UM-FILTER-43-11; genus JAJDCE01. Next base: position 270 of record JAOZLT010000234.1, read on the forward strand.
TTGTTAATTCATTCAATGTATCGTAGAAATCCCCGAAGGTATCCGTTGACATGTCCGAGAACATCTTAGCAAACGAGTCTTTCATCGGCTTGAATAAAGCTTTTGTCATGTCTTTTAAGATATTGCTAAATGCACCTTGGAAATCACCGTCTAACAACGAGTCTGCAAAGCTCGCACCAACTGATTGCATGTTTTCTGCGAATTCTAGAAGGTTCTCGTTCTTAGCTGCCCAGTATTCTTTTTCGGCGTCTGTCATTTTAATTTGCATACCTATAAGCTCTTTTTGAATCAGAGCTTCAGTACCTTTAATGCCAGCTATTTTTACGGCTTCTTCGTATATTAATTTCTCTGCTTGCCATGATAGCCATTTTTGTTCTGTTATTAACTTATTATTTTGATACTCTGTCATTAACAAGCCGTTTTTAGCTATATCACGTTCCAACATCGCAGAATATAAATCCTGCATAGTCTGTAGAACTTGTAGCTCATCTCTCGTTAACTTAAGTCTAGCTCTGGCATCTGCGGCTCCACCCTTAGCCGTCATGCGTATAGAACGCATAGTTACTTCTGTGCTTAAAAGAGTTTCTTTTGTTTCCCGAGCAATTTTATTAGCTTTATCTAGGGCAACTGCTGTTTTATCAGTTACAGCTACATCATCAAATCCTAAAGCATTAACCTCTGCCGGAGATTTACCTTTCTTACGAGCTTCATCTTTCTTCCGAGCCAAAAATACTTTCTGTTCATGTTTAAATTGAGCCTTAGCTAGTTCTTGAGTACGCAATGCTATTTTATATTCATTACCAGCAAAGGTTACTTTAGCACTAGCAATTGCTTTATCTATATCGTGGGTTTGCTGCTTAGTCAACTGTCCTTTTTTAAGGAGCTCGTTCTTTTTACTAAGTTGCTTATTTATAGCGTTACTTTGAGCAACAACGGCCTCGTCTTTACTTGTTATACCAATGTCTGTGTATTTCTTACGTATTGCTGCAATTTCTTTTTCAGACATCAATAAACTGTTTGTAAGCTTACCTTGTTTAAATACAGCAGTTATTTGCTTATTACGATAGGCTAGTTGTTCTTTTTGGGTTTCTAGTTTAAGTTTTGCCCAAGTTGCAGTTTTTGGTAGAGCCGCAATCTCTATGTCAAGTGCTTTGATTTTCGCTTTATTAGCTGCATTTTCCGCGCTGAATACTGGTTTTTTTGCTACAGTTACTGTTTTAAAAGCGGCATTCAGTTGTGCCTGCATATGTTTTGAGGCGTCGCTAACCGTCCCCATGCTTGTTACTAAAGCTGTATTTTCGGCTTCAACCGCTCTGACACTATCACCGTAAAAATCTATATCAATTTGACCCACCATCTTATCTATTAAAGGATTTGCCAAACCCATTGTTAACATTTTACCGGCGGCCGTAGCAATTCCACGGAATAACCCGTTAAGCATATCTCCGAATACTTCGAGAACTATGATCTTAAGTTTATTCATAAGTATTTTAATGACTGTTGCAACGTTAGAGAAAACAATAATTAACTTTTGTCCAAATTCAACCATCAAGTCATAGATATAATCCATAGTTGGACCGAATTCATGATATAATACTTTGAATTGTAACCAAGCTTTTTTAATTTGTAAAGTAATTTCTGGCCACTGTACTTTTAGGTATTTAGAAGCCGTAACCATATTCAGGATGCCTTCAAAAGCAACATCGAATATAGTATTCTTTCCTTTCTTAAAGCCAAATATTTCTTTACTTAGAGCAGCGAAGTTTCGAGCAATTAACTCCGTCACACCTGTAGTTTCATTTAGTTTATTAACCAAATCACCAAAGTCATTTTTAACTGCATTCCAGGCATGTGACATAGCGTATGGTATACTCGCGAATTTCTTTGATACCTTGCTAGCCTGGGAAGAAATTGATGTTAATATGTCCTTAGAAGATATCTTACCTTCCTCGAGCATCTTTTTGAATTCATTTCTTTTGAAGTGCCCTTTGGTTTCTTCGAGTCCATCTAAGATAGTATTAAATAATCCCTTTGCTTGTTCCCGAACCGAGTTCATTTCTTGACCGGCTGCTTTAAAGTTTGCAGCAAAGGCCTGGCCTAATTGAACCAAAGCCGCATCAGTACTGGCCGCTGAATCACCAACGAAGGCCAGGGATTGATTAATAACCTTAACCGTTTTAAGGATGTCATCGTTATTCACACCCATACCTGACATAGATTGTGATAAGTCTACAAATAAACGTACGGTCTTATCGTATTCCATTCTGGTTTCTCTAGCGACTATAAGGATGTCTTTTTGTAGACCTTTCCATTCTTTGTAAGAAGTACTTACTAACCTTAACCTCGCATTAGACGCTTGCCATGCTTCTGCTGTTCTGAACGCTAGTACACCGAATCCAGTCATAGCTGCAGCTGCATATTTAATTTGTGTTGTTACAAATCGGAAGGCACCTGTGATCCCATTAACGACACCAGAGAATGCCATCTGAATTCCTCTAGCTGCCATCCTAGCGATGTCACCGATTTTACTGAATGCGTATCGGAATGTTCTTATTATTAATTTTCCAATTTTTAAGAAAGTAACTTTGAACAATTTGTATATTCCGTATATTGGATATCTGAACATTTTGCCGATCTCGTCCGCGAGGCCTTGGAACTTCGAATCAAGTCCATCAAAGCTTTTAGCAAAATCTTCGCCAATTCTAGAAAAGTTGTCATTGAACTCCCCTTTGGCTTTATTATATAAAATACTAATTGACTCTAAAAGGGATTTTGTTTCTTTTAAGTTTCTATTTGTGTCTCCGCCGTCTCCGCCAGAACCACCAGAACCACCAGAACCACCGCCAGAACCGCCACCACCGCCAGCGGATTGAGTCTGTAGTTTTTTAGTTTCTTTAATAGTATCTTTGAT
>JAOZLT010000235.1 GCA_029934675.1 Candidatus Altimarinota bacterium
CTTTGAGACTCGCAAAGTCTTCCGTAGCTTTAAGCGAAGGAATGGCACTCGCACTTGAGACTAGTTTTCAGTATCGGTGATAATTGATAGTATTTGAGATAGAATATTCATATTATTGTAGTTTATTTGGTTGGTATTATTCGCACATGAGACTAATTCTTTCCGTACATCGCATTAACAGTTGTAATGGTTCTCGGCATCATCATAAATGTCTGTGTTTTGCGCATTGTGTAATTTTCCATTTCTACAAATTCGACTCTGTATCTTCCAACGGGCAATTGAAAGAAATCAGAACCTTCACTTGATGCTACTTTTTCATTATTTTTAGTGTCAAATATGTTGTATTGAGCATTGTCAGGAAATACTCTTAGTCCCAATAGCGGATAATCGCAATTTGGATCATAATAACCATCTATATTCACATCTGCACCTGGCTCTATTTGGAATTTGTGGGATATTGGAGATGTATAACCAACTACATCAGAAAATTCAATTCTGTATTGCCCCGGCTTGAGTTCAAATTTTTCTAATGAACCAACATTTCTTTTTACTAATTCATTAGTCTCATTATTGAAAATTGCATAATTTCCTTCATTTATGGGCACACTAACAGAAACAAAAGCTGTCTCATCGGGCGCTGAACCTCGTAATTGTAAGCCTTTATTGGGTAATGGTGTGTAGCGGAGAAGTGGAATTACCAAAAGCATTGCCAATACAATTAGTAGCGGATAGATTTTTATTTTTTTAAGAGATTTTTTAAACTTCTTAAATTTAGAGCTTAGAGCTTTGCTTGCCTGCCGTAGTATGAACTTAGAGTTTTTCATGATTGTGGTTTTTAGTGTTAATTTTTATGTTTTCATACTATTATACCATAATAATATTAACAATGCAAGTTTATAGCATAAATTCTAAATTCCAAAGGCTAAACTCCCAAAATTTAGAATTGGTCATTGGACATTGGTCATTGGACATTGCTATATTTAGTTTATGTTTAGAAAAAAGAAACCAAAGCGTCTCTATTATCCGGTTAAATCTCGTTGGTACACAAAGCCCCGTCGCAAATCTTCAGTAAAACGTTCAAACAAATTATTTAAAGGTGGGTGGTCAGGATTTATATTGATATTAAAAAAATCACTCTTTTTAGCTGTTACGGCAGGATTATTTGTCGTATTGATTCTTTTTTTAGCTTTTTCGTCATACTTTTCAGTAACAAATATTGAGGTTGTCAGAGAGAATTTTAATATAGATAGTGCGGAGATTGAGAATGAAGTAAATCAATATATTGGAAGGAGTATAGTTTTTTTCCCGAGGTCAAAAATCTACACAACTATTAGTAATAAATTTCCGGAATTTGCTTCAATTAAAATACGAAAAGTATTGCCGTCAACAATTAAAATTCAGCTAGAAAGTTACCCTATTGTGGCAAATCTAAACGCTTATTACATTTTGCCGAAAGCTGAAAAGGCAAAAGAAGAAGATTTTACAGAACTTAATAAGGCAATCGAAGAATTATCAGGCTCGAATCCTAAAATTGAAAGCTTAAAAGAACTTACGCCTATTGCTGATGAAGATGTTGCTGGTGCGGTATTTGATTTAAATGAAGAAGATGAGGTCATTGATTTAATTGAGCAAAAATCATTATTAAATCAAATAGGGCAAGCTATCTTCGATCAGGAGGAAAATTTGGAATTTATAACGATAATTGTACGAGGGCTTAGCCAACCCATTGAAGATCGTGAACAAGCTATTGAAAAAGAACATATGAATTATATACTTGAGACAATTCGATACATCAAAAACACTATGAATCTGGAGGTATTAGAAATTGAATATCTGCCTGTGGCTCGCGAAATACATTTAAAAACAAATACTAATTTGGTGTTATGGCTCGATTTTGTACGTGATTACAAGAGTCAAATTGATAAACTAAATACTATTTACGAAAATGCAGAACTCGACAAAGAAAATCTTGCTTATATTGATTTACGTATAAAAGATAAGGTAATCTATTGTCCTCAAAATGCTAAATGCGATAACTAATCTCAAGTGCGAGTGCGAGTCTCAAGACAGGAGACGGTTACTTGAAACTTGCACTCGCACTTAATTATGATTCGAAGCTTAATAAGTTTACTCCTCATAGCAGGATTAACCTCCTCACCAATTTTACCAGCTATGCCAGCTGATAGTTTTGATGTATATGACTTATTAAATGTTTCCCCAATTCCCTCCAAAAAGCTTAGAGCCACCGAACCTGTGATAGAGGCAAAGTCAGCATTATTAATGGATTTGGATACCGGGACATTGTTATACGAAAAAAATGCGTATGAGCCTATGCCGATGGCAAGTTTAACTAAAATAATGACAGCCACCTTAATTCTCGAATCTCATAAGCTTGATGAAGTTGTAACGGTTAAAGACATTTATCAAGACGAGCAATTGGGTGTTAGGGTTTGGCTTCAGCAATACGAGAAAATAACAGTCGGAAGTCTTCTTACGGCTTTACTGGTTCATTCAGCCGGTGATGCGGCTATGGCTTTGGCGGATTATCATAGTGGCTCCGTAGAAAAGTTTGTTGAAGAGATGAATGATAGGGCTAAAGAATTAAATCTTAATTACACTAGCTTTGAAAATCCAATTGGCTTGGATGACGAACAGCAGTATTCCAGTGCATTTGATTTGGCGATACTAACTAAGTACGCATTAAATAATAAAGATTTTAGGCGCATAATTCGCTTACCAAGAGCTATTGTCACATCAACTGATGGTAAGATAAAACATGCATTCGAAAGCACAAATTATCTCCTAAATAGTTATTTGGATATTCGAGGTGTAAAAACAGGCACAACAGATGGTGCAGGTCAGTCATTAATCAACTTGGCTCGCTACCAAAATCAAAAGGAAGTAATTTTAGTTTTACTAAACAGTCCATCACGCTTTCAGGAAAGCAAACGTCTTATTGATTGGGGGAGTAGAAATTTTAAATGGTGAGTTGTTAATTACTATTTGCAAAAATTCATTTTCTACAGTGTCGTAAAATCCCTTGATATTACTATGAGAAGTGATGATATTACGTAGTCCTGCTTAAAAAGAATCCCCTTAAATAAGAAAACACCAACGAACGCCATATCATAACGACATTCACTTTCTTAGATGTACAAAGAAAATTTAAAGGTAA
>JAOZLT010000236.1 GCA_029934675.1 Candidatus Altimarinota bacterium
TGATTCCCGCCCAGGTCAGCGTTGGAAACCGCCTTGAGACTGACTGATACTGATTAGTCGCTTCAGCAAAGCTGCCGGCCGATTCGGAGCACAGGGCAATTCGATAGCGAACCGCCGCTTCGGAGACTCCGTCAACGTGACCCAGCGCAAATTGATAGATACGCAATGCGCGGGAATAGTTGCCGGCTCGCAGCTCTTCGTCGGCCATGGCTACGTGAGCCGCAATGCCCGCGGTTGGCGATGCCGAATCAGCTGACGTATTTTCGTTGGCAAACGCATCATAGACGTCTTCAGGTCGCTCCACGATCGATGGTTCCGCTGCCAGATCATTGTCGGGCTCAAACGGCCGCCTGGCAGTGGTTTCGTCGCCAGCCTGCAGCGTTTCACGTTCACCTGAGGGATTTCCTTCGGCTTGAGGCACATCGACGGTAACCAGCATTCGTCCTGCGAAAATGCCAGCGGCGCACATGGTCGCCCCCATCAACAGCAAGCCCATGCCGCGGATTACACTGCTTTTCGACCTAGCTTTGGCCTCGTCACCCACCGAATCCTCTCCCCGTCTGACAGCAACTCCACGCTGCTTCATCGTTACAATCGCTACAGATTCATCGGCACGCACACTTTGCGAAATGAGACGTTTTTGTCCGCCGGTGCACTGAAATGACTTCGAATTCGGTAGCGGTTGTCCCGGCTCTCTACATTCTGACGCCAAACCGTGTTCTGGATTTCCCTACCTTCGTCTGACGGACGGAACGGGATTCATGCTACTGGCCGGCTGAGTTCGAGAATCGACAATAAGTACGCTCGTACAAACATCGACAGATGGCAGACAATGCCATTTTCAGACTACGGACAGTCGTTGGCAGGGATGCCTAAGTACAAAGCCTTTTTGTAATTCTCGCAGCAGCGTGATGGGGCGGAGTATTTCGTATCACCACGAGAGGTCTAAGTAATGGGACTCACAATTGTCAATAATGTGTCGTCACTGACTGCACAGCACAATCTTGGACGAGCGTCCAAGGGCGTGGCTCAGTCAATCGAACGACTTTCTTCCGGTTTAAAGATCAATCGCGGTGCTGATGGCCCTGCTGCTTTGGTCATCTCAGAAAAACAGCGGGCTCAGATCGCCGGTCTTAGAGCCGCCATCGATAACTCCGAGAAAGCTGTCGCTTTAGTACAGACGGCTGAAGGTGCGTTGGGCGAAATCAACTCTCTGCTGATCAAGGTTAGAAGCCTGGCCATTGATTCAGCGAACTCTGGTGTGAATGATGCGGATGGTTTGGCTGCCAATCAGGCAGAAATCGACAACGCGTTGGATACGATCAACCGAATCGCGAACAACACCCAGTTCGGCAGCAAAAACCTGCTTGATGGCTCTGCCGGAATCAACGCGACAACCAGTAATAGTACGGTCTCATTCCTGAAGGGCACGTCAGACACAGTCGCGGGAGCCTATGCTGTGACAGTGACCACAGCAGGTGAACGAGCCACCGAAACTGCGTCCACAGATCAGGGTGCGGGGCTGGCAACAGACGAAGTCCTGACGGTTAACGACGTCAGCATTACGCTGACGGCCGGGCTGAGTCAGGCTCAAGTGGTTGACCGAGTCAATGACTTCACCGCCCAGACCGGCGTGATTGCCGAGATTGATGGAACGTCCACTCGCCTTTACACGAAGGATTTCGGCTCTGACGCCAGCATTTCCGTGATTTCCAACGTCGCTGCCTCAACGACAAGCAGCGGATTCGCGAATACGGCCCAGTCAGACAACGGAGTCAACATTATTGGCACCATCGGCGGCGTCAGTTTCAATGGAAGCGGTGATGTCTTAACCGCAGAGTCCGGCAATGCCAAGGGGTTGTCCGTTCAGGTGGGTGCTTCCGCTGATGCCACGACCACCGGAACGGCAGTCACAGCCACTCTGACAGTGACTGACAATGCATTGGTTTTTCAGATTGGTGCGAACCAGAACCAGACGGCCAGCATCGCGGTTGACCGAGTTAATCCCGTCGCTCTTGGTTTTGGTGTCACCGGCAACCAATTCAACAATCTGAATGAAATCGACGTCACATCAGCCGGCAAGTCACAGGATTCGCTGGGAGTGATTGACGCAGCGATCAACGACGTGACGAATCTTCGAGGCTCGTTGGGTGCGTTTCAGGCTCATACCCTTGAAGCAACCGCCAACAACCTGCGAGCCACTTTGGAAAACACGGTTAACGCTGAGTCGGTGATTCGAGACACCGACTTTGCCGAAGAAATTGCCAACTTCACCAAGGGACAGGTTCTGGTCCAGGCGGGCACATCAGTTCTCGGAAATGCAAACCAGATTCCTCAGCTGGTGCTTAATCTGCTGGGTTAATTCTGATTTTGTAACAGGGCGTCCTGAAACAGGTCGGGCCGGCAGAGTTTCACTTCTTCACAGGGGCGAAATCCTGAGTCAAACGGTCTGAGTCTATTCTGGGTTGCCCCCCAAAAACACACAGGTCCGGTCGGTGCTGAGTTTACTCAGTTCTCGGCCGGACCTTTTCCCGTGAATTGCAGCAAGACTTTTTCGAAGTTGTAACCTTCTCGGTGGAAGCCTCCTGTTGGGGACCGCCTGTTTTCGGAGTCAGCCATGCCAATTACGATTGACGGACTTGTGTCCGGGCTGGACACCGAGACGATCATCGAGGGCCTGCTTAATATTCAGCAGACCCAACTGGACCGCATTGAGCTGAAGCGTGCCGATGTGCTTGCCGAGAAGGCCACGTTTGCCTCGCTGGAAGCACAGCTGATTTCCTTTCGGTCCAGCGCCTCGGCGCTCGCAAGGCTTAGCAGAAATCCGTTTGAACGTCAGACGGTCAACGTCAGCGACGAAACCATTCTCACCGGCACGGCATCGTCTTCCGCCGCCAACGGTACCTATCGATTGACGGTCAACTCCGTCGCAAAGGCTCATCAGGTTGCGTCTCTGGGATTCGCGGATGCAGATTCTGAGATTACTCAGGGCACCATCGACCTGCGTATCGGCGCAGGTGACCTGACGACCATCACCATTGACAGCACCAATAACACGCTGGCCGGACTGGCCGAATCCATCAACGCCAGTGACTCCGGAGTTTCCGCTTCCATCATTCAGGATTCAAGCGGTGGAGCTTCGCCCTACAAGTTGCTGCTCACGTCGACGGAAACC
>JAOZLT010000237.1:0-1197 GCA_029934675.1 Candidatus Altimarinota bacterium
GATGTTTTCTATCAAGATATTTTCTTTAGTCTCGACAGATATTTTGTCAGGTAGATATATCATCGACCTAATAGAAAAAACTTTGTTTGGCAAGCACTTGTAATAACAGTTCCCTTGACGAATATCTTCAACGCTTACATCCTCTAAAGAAATATCTAAACCTATTTTTTCACATATGCTCTCAAGCTCTTCATCTTTGAAAATTAATGTTTCAGCTTGAAGCGGTGTTTCTTCGATTAGAGTCTTAAAGTCTATGGGTAGATGATAAACAACTACTTCAATATAGCTACCCCTAATTACTATTTTGCCAACTTGTAAATCCATAAAAATATTTAGGAAAAATTTTCTTAAACCCATACGATCTCACCAATTTAAGATTAAAAAGTTGCCGTTGTGCCTTCCGACCACTCTCACTTAAGCCCATAATAGGTTTCAATCTGCATCTTTAGTTGTGTGCGTAAATCATCGGTACCCTTTGCCGTCAACACTTGGTACGCCTTCAAGTTAAAACCAACGTCCTTGTCGAAATTACTTTCTACCATCTCTCCATTGTGGACAAGGATGAAATTGTTCTGTTCACCCCCTCCCCCCTTATTCAATCCCATTAGGTAGCCAATCTCATGATAGACATTTTTGTTGCCCAGGGAGGTGTCGGCAACCAGCAGTCCACAGTCATCAATCAGGCTCAGAATCTCTTCATCTATTTTGTAGGAATGGCCTTTGGTAAACTTGTCGATACGGATCTCTTCAATGGTCAAATCAAGGTCATGTTCGCTATTGATATCCGCCACACTATGTTTGATCGCTTCATAGTTGGGATTGGTCTCTTCACAGAACTGCATGGAGACAAAAACCGTCCGATGGCGGGATTCCAAAACCTTGTCATACACCTTTATCAACTCTTCGGCGTCTGACTGCTCAATGGCATAAATATGATTTTTCACAACCCAGGTTGTAAAACTTTTCAGTTTTCGTTTGTCGCTCAAAGCGTAATAAACAAAGGTGGTCAGCAGCCCCACGTTCTTCTCAGTTTGCAGAAGAGCATGGTCTTGATAGATTGTATTGATGCCACCAAGCGTTTCCTTGAACTTATTAACGGCGGCCACTTCTTCCCGCAAAATGTCTTTTTTGATCAGCAGATTATAGGCTTGCAGGAGGAAAGTGCGTTTCCTGACCTCAAGCTCTTCCCCTGCCTTG
>JAOZLT010000237.1:1207-3166 GCA_029934675.1 Candidatus Altimarinota bacterium
TTGTTCACAGGCATAGCGGTTGGTTTCTATAATCTTGCCTTCTGGATCAATAACCCCTTTTACCCAAGGCAACATGGCAAGATCCCAGCTCTGTAAAACCTTGCGTGCCAGATAATAGGGCCAACCAAACGAGGTGTTGATTTTCAGGAGGTCATCATCAAACAGCTTGTCATCATCAAGGATCAACTCCAGGTTCTGCTCCATGGTCAGAGGAACCTGCTTGTAATTGATGTTATGGAACAGGGCTCGACTATGTTGCTTGGCCTCGGACTCTGTGCGGAACAGGATTAAATTATAGGGGACAATAATTTGGACAAATTTGGGGTTGTCTAGGGTCACACTTAAACGGTGGTTGCCGTCAATGCGGTCAAATTGGACAAAACTCTCGTCTTTGATATCGTTATCAGCCACCCTCAGGGTTGCCCTTCTGAATAATTCTGTTTTTCTGCTCTCCTGAGTTCCCTTGGCCGTGGTTGTGGAGTAGCGTAGTTTGAAATGGGCAAAAGTCTCTTGATTCCCCTTATCCTGCCCCAGCTTAAAAAGAAAGTCTTCAACCTTTGCAAGATCCCCCACATCAGGCTCCAAAAAGGTGCCCAGAGTCAGCTCAGGAAAGAAGGTAAACTTTCCTTCATCCAAGAAATCCTTTATTTCCTGTTGATGGTCAGGAATCAGACCGCGCTGGTAGTTGCCGTCCGCCTTGGAGAGTTTGTAGAGATCGCCCATGGGGGCATAGCCACGCAGGCAGAGGAAGTTGCCAAAGGATTGATCAAGGACGCCGTACAGTTTCATTACTCAGCCCCCTCAAGAATCATGGCCTCAACCTCTTGCTTGGCCTGTTCCAAGTCGTCAGCAGCCTGATTGCGGAGTTGCTTGGCCTGGTTACGGATGGCTTCGATATGAGTGGCAATTTCTTCTTGTTTCGGCAAAGGAGGTACGGGGATTAATAAACTTCTAATATCTTCTGTTTGCAGCCGTGGAAGAGTATTACCTGTCATTAAGCAGCTTGTTTGATTTAATACAATTTTTGACATCAAAAAATTAGCCAAAAAAGAACTTTTTACTAGTTCTGCTTTCAATACATGAAATTCTGTTGAACAAACCCCATCAAAATGTGGAAGGAAAACTTTATTCAGATATGGACGCAATTTAGAAAAAAGCACATCGCCATTTTTAAAAACTGAGGCGCTTGAAATAGTTCCTTTGGGGTTGGAGCTAAGAAACTCCCCTGTTTGCGATTCTACATTCTCAAGGCCAACATATTGTCTATTACTCAAGGCCTTTACCTGCTCAGCTCTAAACGCTGCTACTTTCATCAGCTTCAACGGTTTGAAAAGGCCTTCCTTAATTGCAGCCCTTGATTTTTCTACTTTTTCTTGCCACGCTACTGCGTCCAACCTCCCCCCTCTCACCTCACTGGACTTCCGATAAAACATTCGTTCCTGAAGACTGTTCTTACCTTCTTCTGGCAGCTCAATGGCCAGTTCCTGAAGGAGGTAGTCGTCAATGGAATCGAGTAAGCGCTGCGCCTCTGTCTCCTTGGTTTTTTTGGCGACATAGGCAAAGTTCATATTAGCAACAGCTTTCTCTTGTTCCTTAATAGTTAGGGAAGGGATAAGCAATTGTTTGATTTCTTCGGCATTTATATTGGTCATTCCAATGATTTGTCTACTAATACCATCAATCTGTAACCTGCCTAGTGGAAGCTGGAGAAATATAGAGGCAAAATCGGGAAGCAATTTTTCTTGATTAACACGAACACGAATGAGGTAAGAAGCAAAAACCATAACTACTTCTTCCTTAAAGACACCGCACTTACCGACCAGTTCTTTTGAGTTAGTTCTATTAAATAAAATGTCACCGTTCTTAAGGGTGTATAAGTTTCTTTCATTTTCTGATAGCTCAATACTCTTTAGGTTAGAGTAATCCCAATCTCCATTTTGGAGGTTGCTCATCCTTAGT
>JAOZLT010000238.1 GCA_029934675.1 Candidatus Altimarinota bacterium
AACAATAGGTTTTAAATTATTTATCACCTGCCCAAAAGAGTTGCACAACGATATCAAATCAGCATTAAAGAACGAAAACCTACCTTTTGAGATTCTGACAGTTGAAAACCTGGGAAGAGATGTTTTACCATTTTTAAAGATTCTCCCAGAAGTACTTAAACAGGATTTTGACATTATTCTTAAAATTCACACTAAACGATCAAACCATCTTAACAAAAAAGATTTGTGGAGTACTGAGCTTTTCGATAAACTATTAAGAAATGGAAATATGGAGAATACCTTAAACGTATTTTCAGACCATCCCGAAATTGGAATGATAGGCCCGGCAGGGCACATTCTGCCAATGTCGCTTTACTATGGTGGAAATGCTGCTAAAGTTGAATCGCTTTGTTTACAGATGGGCTTGCAGCAAAAGCAATTACGCGGATTAAACTTTGTTGCTGGAAGTATGTTTTATGCCAGAAAAGAAGTATTGCTCCCAATATTAAAACTTAAACTCAGCGATAATGATTTTGAAGACGAAGACAAACAACTTGATAACACAATGGCTCACTCCATTGAGCGTGTTTTTGCTGCCGGTTTAATCGTGGCAGATAAAATATTAGTGGATACAAACAGTACTCCCGAAAAACTTTCATGCAAACTAACCTTAAACCACCCCTTTACAATATGAAAATTGGCATACTAGGCACACGCGGCATCCCAAACCACTACGGTGGCTTCGAGCAATGGGCAGAACAACTGTCGCAGGGGCTGGTTGAGCGTGGCTGCAAGGTGGTGGTTTACAATTCCCATTTTCACCCTTACCAAAAAAAAGAGTTTAACGGGGTTGAAATAATCCATAAATGGGATCCTAAAAGCATTGGCCTGACAAGCCAGTTTATCTACGATTTTTTATGTATTGTTGATGCACGCAAACAAAAGTTCGATGCAATTATCCAACTGGGATACACAACAAGTTCGGTGTGGGGATGGTTGTTGCCCAAAAACACAAAAGTCATCTATAATATGGATGGCATGGAATGGAAGCGCGAGAAATATAAAGGCCTTTTAAAATCGTTTTTGAAATATGCCGAGAAACTTGCCATAAAGCACAGCGATATTGTTATTGCCGATTCAAAACCCATTAAACAATATCTCGACAATAAACACAAAACCAATGCTGAGTTTATTGCCTATCCGGCAGAGGCTTTTCAGAATCCTGACGAAACAGTTCTTGAAAAATATGGTCTTAAAAAGAAAAACTACCTGTTGTTAATCGCTCGTTTTCAGCCCGACAATAATTTTGAAACAACAATCAAAGGGGTTCTTAAATCAAACACAAAATGGCCTTTGCTAATTGTTGGCGATAGCAATAATAGTTATGGAAAATATTTAAAAAAGAAATACAATGACAGCCAGATTGTATTTTTGGGTGAAATCTACATCAAAGTCGAATTGGATAATCTGAGGCATTTTTCATCTTTATATTTTCATGGCCACAGTGCCGGCGGAACAAACCCCTCACTCCTTGAAGCCATGGCTGCACAATGTGCTATTTGTGCCCACAACAACGAGTTCAATAAATCTGTTTTGGACCGTAATGCTTTTTATTTCTCAACTGAGGATGATATTTCTGATTTGCTGGACAATCCAATTTCCATGAAGGAAAATAAAGTTTGGGTTAGTGATAATTTGAATAAATTGCGCAAAGATTACAATTTGAATGATTTGGTTGACAAATATTACAAACTGGTTAAATGAAGTATTCAAAATATATTTCCTTCCTCTATGCAGTTAGCGATTTAATAATCCTAAATGCCTATTTTATTTTTGGGTTCTGCTATTTTCGCCATTTCGACAAACTTTGTTATAACAACAAGGCAATTGCGTTTTACGTTTTTGTAAATTTTGTATGGATAATTTTATCAAATACCTTTAAATTAAACAAAGAAGAACGTCAGGCAAACAAAAAGGAAATTCTATTAAACTACACCAAAGCAGTGATTTTCTTTTTCTTTTTGTTCCTGCTCTTTTTTCAATTTATTTCCTTTGATTACTATTCCCGAGACCAAATAAAGATTCTTTTTCCTATATTTTTTATCAGCCTTATTGTATGGAAATTCATCCTCTACTATTCTTTTATTTTCTACAGAAGATTGGGTTATAACTACCGCAACGTAATTATTGTTGGCTATAGCGACACTGCTACCAAACTAAAGGATTATTTTATTGGAAACCAATGGACAGGCTATAGGTTTAAAGGGTTTTTTACATACAAGGAATCTGATAAAAATGAAATTATTGGTACATATGGGGATCTTGAAGATTTTGTTAAAGATAATTTTATTGATGAAATATATTTGATGACAGACAATATTCACGAAAGTGTACACAAAATCATATCAAGTATTATTGGGAAACATGCAGTAAAAATAAGGCTTGTGCCAGACTTGTCCGACTATTCGTATATGAATATTAAACTAGTTGATTACGCAACAATACCGGTAATAAGAATACAGCAGGGCCCTTTAAGTTTTTGGTATAACAGATGGATTAAGAGATTGTTTGATATTGTTATTTCGTTATTGGTAATACTTTTTGTTTTCTCCTGGCTTATTCCAGTACTATTTATTTTTGATTTGTTTTCGGGCCGTGAAGGAGTGTTTTTTGTTCAAAACCGTTCCGGCTTAAATAACCACACTTTTAAACTTTTCAAGTTTCGCACAATGAAAAGAAACACCGATGCAAATGTAAAGCAAGCCACAAAAAACGATAATAGAGTAACTGTAGTTGGTAGGTTTTTGCGCAAAACAAGTATTGATGAACTCCCCCAGTTTTTTAATGTATTATTTGGGGATATGTCAGTTATTGGTCCGCGTCCGCATATGCTTAAACATACCGCCGAATACAAATCGCTTGTTAATAAATTTATGATCAGGCATTCCGTTAAACCTGGAATTACCGGTTATGCCCAAGTTAGGGGACAGCGTGGCGAAATCAAAAAGAACAGAGATATGAAAGAAAGGGTGAAACTCGACATTTCGTATATCGAAAACTGGTCTCTCTCACTTGATATTAAAATTATTTTCCTCACAGTTATCAATTTATTGAAAAGAGATGAAAAAGCATACTAACATCCACCCCGTATTCAACAAAATACTAAACAGGCCCGATAAGGAAAAA
>JAOZLT010000239.1 GCA_029934675.1 Candidatus Altimarinota bacterium
AACTAGTTGGTTTGAACCTACATTTTACAAAGAAAATTATAACAGCAAAGAAATAGATTTTTTATTTTCAATTGAAGACAAAACAATACCAATAGAAGTAAAATCACAAAGTACTATTAACCGCAATTCGCTGACTCCAATGATAAACTATTTACAACACACACGTGGTTCATTTGGAATACTTATCTATAACGGTCCTATGACAAGTTTAAAGTATAAAGAAAAAGTTATTTATCACCTTGACCCAAAAAAAATAGGAATCGGCTTTGAGTTTCAATAACTTCTGGTAACTTCTGATATTCCCTTGAATAATGCAGATCATTTTGAACATTTTACTGATCAGGTTATTTAGTGGATCCCGCCAAGCAAACTGTCACATCTAGCGACATTGAAAATGTCACATTGGTAGTCTTAAAAAATAATTAAATACAGTAGTCGTAGTAGAGCCTGTGGATATGTGGATAACCCTGAGGAACGAAGGGTTATCCACATATCCACAGGCCGGTAATTTTTATTTTTTTTAAATATTTTGGACAGATTTTCGCTAACTGTCATTTGGTTAACTACTAGTTATAGTGACAATTCATCCTTTATTTATTATTCTTTGCTCCTTTTTTGGGCCAAGAGGCCCCCATATATAATATTAGAGGAGCTAAAGGAGATGATTACAATGATTGAATATAAAGAAATAATACAACTAAGAAACAAGGGCAAAACCCATGAAGAGATTGCAGAGATAATTGGTGTTTCGAGACGTACCATTATTCGCTATTTAAAGACAGGGAAGATTCCCATCTACAAAAGAGTGCAAAATAAAAAAGGGGATTTGCTTGAGGGTTTTTACAAAGAGATTGAAAATAGTTTCAAAATTTGTCCAGAACTCAAAGTATCTGAACTCTTTGTAGCCCTTAAAGAAAAAGGTTATCAAGGCAGTCGGAGACATCTAGAACGGCAAACTAAAAAAAACAGAGATCTGAAAAAATCTAAATCTGTATTTTTTGAAAGAAAAATAGAGCCTGGTAAAGTCATGGAAGGTGATTTTACCGAAATGGATGTTATGATTGGTGCAAAAATAATCAGAGTTCATCTGTGGGTTACAAGCCTTGTCTATAGCAATAAAGTTTTTGCGACGCCTTTCTTTAACGAATCATTTGAATGCTTTGCCCAAGGTAGCGTTGATGCCTTTAATGAATTTGGTGGGCTTGCCGATAAATATCGATTGGACAACATGAAACTTGCAGTTAAAAAAATATTGCAGGGACATAATAGGGAAGTAACCAGGAGATACGCTGAATTCCAAGCTCATTATGGGTTTAAACAAGATTTTTGTAACCCTGCGGCAGGGTGGGAAAAAGGTAATGTTGAAAGCAATAATTGCCATTTTAAACGGCTGATAAAAAACAAAATCAAGCTAAAAAAACTTTCGTTCACTTGTCTTGAGGCATTTAAGAATTTTGTTTGGCAGGTCTGTCGAGAACATAACAATTTTGACAGTGTTCAAGATAGATTGGTAGCAGAAAAGAAACTTTTGAGTCCACTACCCCGTTTCCCATTTGCTTCGTATCAAACCCACTTTGCCAAGGTTAATAAATATAGTTTTTTCACGTTTGGCAAGACAGGTCATGTATATTCAGCTCCAAGCAAGTACTGTGGTATGACTTTAGAAGTCAGGTCCTGGACTGATAAAGTTGAACTTTTGTATCAGGATGAGGTTATTGCCAGCCACAATAGGATTTACCCACCGCATGAGCCATTTTCGATCCAAGTAGAGCATGTTATTAAGGCGCTGTGCAAAAAGCCCGGTGCATTCAAAGATTGGAAGTATAGAGATTGTTTATTGTCTCATCCGATCTGGAAAAAGTTTTACAAAAAATTAATTGATACAAAACCATTAGATCGCGCCAATAAAGATTATCTTAATTGCTTGAGACTCATTACAAAATATCATCGAGATGATGTTGCCGCTGCGATGGATCTCGCTCTTGGCGACCAGGATATTGATTTAGAGTCAAAAAGTTTAACAAAAATCCTTGAAGATGAGAATTTTGATGTTTTTTTAATCAAGCCAATAGCGGTTGACCTGAAGGAATACGATCAATTGCTTACAGCAACTAAATAAGGAGAACATGATGTTACAAAGTAACAATTCAGAAAAAATCAACATTGAGATGAATCTAAGATATCTCAAATTACAGACCATACTGGCAAATTATGAAACAATGGCTAAAGACATTGAAAATGATAATTTGAGTTGTCATGAATATCTCTATCGCTTGACGAGCAAAGAGGTTGAGATGAGGCAAGAAAATCGAATAAAGTCATCAATCAAAAGGGCCAGATTCCCCAAACAAAAACACCTTGTTGATTTTAAGTTTCAAGAAGTACCAAGCATAAATAAACAAACGGTTATTGAATTGACAACGGGTAATTTTTTAGCAGATTCTACCAACCTTATTTTCTACGGCAAACCAGGGCTTGGCAAAACACATTTGGCAATATCAATCGGTAGAGAACTCTGTTTAAAAGGTTTCAAGGTGATTTTCTTTACTGGTTGTGAACTTGTTCAAGAACTTAAAAGAGCCAAAGATGACCTTGCCCTAACGCAATATTTTAAAAAAATGAGAGCAGTAGACCTGGTTATTATTGATGAACTTGGTTTTATCCCATTTGAGAAACAAGAGGCTGATTTATTATTTCAATTTATCAGCGACAGATATGAGAGGGGCTCTGTCCTTATTACAAGTAATTTGGTGTTTAGCGAATGGGAGAAGGTTTTTCAGGATAAAATCACAACAGCAGCCGTCATAGATCGATTAATACACTATTCTGTCATCCTGGAGTTACGAGAAGATGACAGTTTTAGAACAAAAGAAGCTAAATTAAGAATGCTACGACAAAAACAATCCCAAGAAAAACATATTATCGCTTCTAAATTAAAGTCAAAATCTAAACAAAGTGTAAAAAAACAATCTGTGGATAACTTGAAAAATCAATGTACAAAAAAAGGAAAGATAGGTAAGTAAAACACCCTACCAATGTGACAAATTCGCTGTCGCTAGTGTGACATTTTCAATGTCGCGATCCATGAGTCCAAGTAAAATGAATCTATCCTCATCATCTGAATGATCCGGATCAGAAATAATACGAGCATTAGGATCAAAAAAT
>JAOZLT010000240.1 GCA_029934675.1 Candidatus Altimarinota bacterium
CCGATGCAAAATCCGGACTTTCAAATCAGTCCTGATTTTTATATATCTTATATTTATTGATCCTAAGAGGGTGAGTAGGGTTTTCTCAAGCAAAATAGCAGGATCAGTTCTTTACCTGAGATATTATCTATATTCTACCGGCTTAACCGGTTTAATATCACACAATTTACGAATAGTTTTTAGAATTGCAAAATTTTTCTTTTTATTTCGGACAAATTGGTCTTTTATTTAGTAGAATAATTAAGTATTTCTTTAATAGTTTTTTTTCTAAACTGAAACTTCAAAAATGGTTTAAAGCAGAAGTTCAAAAGATTTTTCGGAACCAATTTTTTTGATTTTTAATACTCGCAACTTTTTTTTGAGCATAGGCTGTACCCCCCAGTTTAAGGCATAGGTGTATTGAGATAATCACGAATTGCTTATACCCTCCCAGTTAATTGTCTGCTTCGGGAGGAAAACAGCCATTGAAAATGTTCGTCAATTTTTATTAGGATTTGCCGACCGCTTGCAGAGTGGGGTTGAATCATGGAATGATATGAAAATATATGGTAATAAAAAAGGAATGGTTATCTGCCATTCCAGTATTACCTTAATATATTCCCAGCCATAATACATTTAACAGGTTCTTTGCAGCACTGGACCCAGCGGAGTTTAAAGCTGGTTTTATTAGGTGGGTAAGGTCAATCAGTCAACATATTAAGGGAGAACTGGAAAGGGATAAAAACCCTGGTAAGAATAGAAAGTGAGCGTATTATGAAAGCCACAGGGTAAATTGAGAAAGAAACCCGGTTATACATCAGCTCATTAAAAGCAGTTGCTGTAAAAAACAGGAACCAGTGGTAGGGAGCATTGTGGGATGGAAGCCAAAGTCCATTGGATACTGGAGTTTGTTTTCAATGAAGATAAAAGAAAAAAAAGGAGACGTTGCTTAAAACTATTCAACCTTGAACCGTATAGCCTTGAACTTATCAAAAAAAGACAATACAAAAATTGGAATTAGGATAGCAGGCTCAAAGCAGGTTGGAGTAATGAGTTTATTATGAAGTTAATTGAAATTTAAATGCGTTTGCCCAGCTTCATCTAATTGAGGAATGTTTAAGGAAGTAAAACAATACCTGCTGTATTTTTATCTCAAATATACTATAAAATAAAAGACATCTGAAACCTCTTACCCATATTCAAATTAATGGAAGAATTAGGCGAAGTATCCCAGAGGGGAAAAAGTGTCTTACATTAAATCATTTGATTTTAAGCTCATCAACAAATGTAAAAGATTCAGCTTAATTTGTATTAATGTACTGTACCAGTTTTTTTAGTTTTTTTACGTTTGAACTTTTCTGTTTTGGTATACAAATGGAAGAAAGGAATATCAACTGTTAGTGAAACCCCAATCCTCCATGCACTTGAATTAATTGTTGGGGTCCCAACCCCATTTAGATGCGTTGAAAATTCTTGTAAATTGATATTATATCATGATAACTTGTTGACAAGTAGTATAAATTAAGTTATAAAACAGGAAGCTATTGATTAGTAGAAAGAATTGGAGGTATAAAGGAAATGCTACTTAAATTGGATCATTTCACCATACCCTACATTTTACTGCTTTAATAAGAGTCCCTCCTGTCTCATGGTCATCAATAAATGATTTTAAAAGTTGCTTGTCATTTAGCCACTCCAGATCATCCTCTCCCTTATTCTTAAGATATTCATGCCATTGACTCAAAATCTTCTGATCATCCTTTTTAATATCAGAATGTTGCTTTATAAAATTCATTACAAGTTCATCGATTTTTTTGCTTTTATATTAAAGGTACTTTTATAAACCAGTTCCTGTTCATCTTTCAATTGAATCCAGCGTTCAAGTTGAGGTCATTTGATACTGATCAAGAGCCACCTGGCAATTTTCTGGTTACTTGGAACCTCTTTAGAATTAATAAATCTCAATTCCTGGTTCACATTATGCAAAGTTAATAAACTTATATATCGCTTCATTGCACGTGGAGAATTGCTGAGATAATCAGACAAGTAATTCATTTGTTCAACAAGAAAATTTTGAAATAAATACACATATTCATGTATAAGCAATTCAAACTCTAAAAATTCGTATCAAAGAAAAAAACAATAACTGTATGCTTCTTGAATCACAATCTATCATCATATTTTAAAAACGTCAGTCATTTTTATATTCAAGGGATTTCATCATTCGAACAAATTCTTGATAACGTACTTGATAGTGCGCGCTATTGACTTTCAGTTTAAACAAATGACCCTTATCCGTACCCAGCAATACTACATGAACTACTTCATAGATTACTCCACCTCCGGGTAAAGTCGTCTTGTATTTTGCTTCCTTAGCATTGTACCCACCTGTAATCGTCGATCTGGTATCGTGTAGGCGAGTAATTGAGCCTGAAGGGTGATCTGACTGGAAGCTGTAAGCTAAGTTATTCCATAATGAACTAAAATCAGCACCTGAGCCAACAGCAATGGTTACGTTTATCCGGATTGAAGTAAGAATTCGGGGACTTGCACCCTGCACATTCGTATTGATAAGATAGGCGTCCAGTACTTTTGCCTCCTCCTTCATTTCGTTTAATAACTGCCTAATATTTTGGGATTCTAAATCCCTTTCCACATTTTCAATCTGATAGTAATTTCCTCCAATCCAACCATCAGGCGCAGTTAACTCCCAAGATAGCTTACGACCTTGGACAACCCATTGGGGATAAGCTGGAATAGTCAAACATAAAAGTAGTATCAGTAAAGTAAAATTTTTAATAACAGATGACTTCTGATTGATGGTCATCACATTAGTACAAAAAGATTTCTTTTTCATTTTAGCCTCCTTTATAAAGATTAGTATTAATTTATAGTGTGTTTTTATTCCTGCACTATTATAACTTGTAAGACAGACTTAAGGATTTCATCCTCTGAGTATTGATTTAATGTTTTTTTTAATAAACCTATGGCCTCGTAACGAAAACCATTTTCCAGATAAAGTCCTACTTGGGCGAGCACATAACTTTGAAAGGATAAATTTGAGCTATTACACAAGTTCCTAAGATCTTTAGAAGCCTCCTGAATTCTGTTAAGGGTATATTCATCAGCAATTTGAAAACTTCCAGAGGCAATCCTTTGAGAATCATTGATATCTCTTAA
>JAOZLT010000241.1 GCA_029934675.1 Candidatus Altimarinota bacterium
AAATCCCGGGTGCGTTTAATTCATTTGAGCCAAAAGATTACCATGTAAACTTTGAGATTCCCGAGGATATGCAAGTCAAAAAGGTCGGTATCTCCGGTGTGGACGTGAATGGTAATGAAGACCGTCACGGACCATTCAAGATAGGAAAAGAGAGTGGTAGTAAGATAGTAGCAATTCCTGTAGATTGGAAAAAAGTAAATAAGCAGGTCAAAGCCGATAAAAAATCCAGAAAAGCAGCAAGAAAGGCAGCTAAAAAAGCAACAAGAGCTGCACTAAAAGATCAGGTTATTAACCTGGATGTTTCGGAAGATGCAGTCTATCGTCTGACGCATACCGATCTTACAGAAGCCGGTATCAACCTTATAGGACAAAAAGCCACAAATATTGCTATTAGTCTGAGAGGAAAAGGAGTGGCACGTCATGTTGAAGGCTTGAGTAAAAAAGGTAAATGGACAAAAAAGAGTGTGATAGAGTTTATGGGAACTGCACCGGAAAGTTCTGATGCACTTTATCTTGACACTAACCGTTACCAGCTTTCACTGAATAAAAAATTGGTTCTTCAAAGTGAAGGTATAGACCCTGTTACAGGTAAAAAACTTGTATTTGAAGCAAATAATAAATATGCAATGAGTATACCTGGAGAAGATCCTTTTTATGATACCTGGTTCTATACAAGAGGTGCAGCTAAACCAGGTCATTTGACGCGTATGTTCGACCTTACTGAAGTACCGGAAGGTGATTTGAAATTAACAGTAAACCTTTCTGCTGTTTCAAACGGTAATCACCACTTGCAAGTGTCACTTAATGGTGCTCAGATAGCTGAAGTTCAGACAAAAGGATGGATGGACTTACCTGTGAATACAACTATCAATAGCAGTATGCTGAAGCAAGGTACAAATGAGATTACTTTGACAGCCATAGGTGAAGATAAAGAGTTAGATATATTCGTATATGATAAACTGGTTATTTCATTTGATAACGGAAAAGCACTCGAGGCAAATACTCCTGTGATTGAAGTGACTGATAAGCTTGTAAAAAAATCTATCAAACCTAAAAAAGGTACAGACTATATTATGATCTCTCATCCTATGTTTATGGGTGAGGGTGGTGCTTCAATTTTAGACCATTATATTGCACAGCGTGAGGGTGAAGGCTGGAAGATCCAACTGGTGAATGTAGAAGATATCTATGAAGCTTACGGATATGGTATGTCAACACCAGATGCAATTAAATCATATCTGAAAGTTGCTAAACGTAAAGGGGTAACACATGTACAGCTTGTAGGTGCTGCCAGTTATGACTATCATGACTATTTGGGACTTGGTTCGGTAAGTTTCATTCCAAGTATTTATGAACATACTGCTAAGACAATTAAATATACACCTTCTGACTCATCTATGGTGGCAGATGAGAATGGTATTCCTCAAATGGCAATAGGAAGATGGCCAGTGCGTACACTTGAAGGTTTGGAAGCTGTTGTCAATAAAACATTGGCATGGAAAAATTCAGGTCAATCAGAAGCACACTCCGCACTATTCATTGCAGATAAAAACCAGGTTGATAATAATTTCTCCAAACAGATGGAATCACTTGTACAACAGTTTGAAGAGACTGGTGTATGGGATGATATGAGACGTGTTTATCTTAGTGAATATATTACTAAAGCCAATGGTGATCAAACTGCTGCAGTTACTGCGGCACGCAAAGAGATCATGCAATCGTTCAATGAAGGTGTAAGCATTACCTCTTTTGGAGGACATGCAGCAACAACAACATGGTCATTTAAGGGACTGCTGAAACAAGATGATATAAAATCTATATCAAATACGAATCAAACAACTATTGCCCTGCCATTGGCATGTTATACAACATATGCAGATAGTCCTAATATCAACACATTGGCGCATCAGTTCATTGCTGCCGGTAAACATGGTGCTGTAGCAGTATATGGTGCAGCAACATTGAGTTATTTTGAAGACAATAGTGTTTCTGCAACAAAAGTAATTGATTATCTTCTCAAGGGTGAAACATTGGGTGAGGCGATCAGAAAAACTAAAGCAGATCTTGGCACAAAATATAGTGATATAATTCGCAACAGTAACTTACTTGGTGATGTAACGTTACAGCTAGATTAATAAAATAAAGTATTGGAGTACAATAAATGATTGATAAAATTGAAAATTCTTATGAGAGTGAGAATTTAAATATAAACAGAGAAGAGAAAAAGAGTTATTCTGAGCCGATAGTATCTAAACTAGGCTCTATGCAAAAAGTTACATTAGGTGGTTCTGATTTAACTCCAGACTCAGAAAATGGACCTGGAATAGATCCGTAAATATATGTTGAGATAATAATGGGATTATGGCATCATAGAATCATTGATTATCAAGAAGTTAGAAGAAATAGTCAAGAGGAAGATTTCCCTTCTGTTTTTTCCGAAACTATAAATTTAGATAAAGGTGGAAAGCTTTCACTGCTTTCCGCACCTTACACTTCAGGTTTACTCCATCAAGCACAATTAAAATCAAAAGAAAATATTTATTTGGCTATTGATGGGAAAATTAGTAATTTGGATTGTTCCTCTAATGTCTTTGATTATATAATCAATCTCTATCAGGTCTATGGCAGTGAGGGTTTATATAAGTTGGATGGTGCATTTTCACTTATTCTATATGATGCAAAAAAACAGACAACATTGCTTTTTCGATCTTTTTTAACTGGTTTTCCTCTTTATTTTGTGGCTAAAAATAATCTTTTGAGTGTTTCAACCAATCCTGTGCATCTTTTGCACCGTTCAGATGTCTCAGATACTTTGGATGCTAAACAGATGAGCTTGATCTTTTCTTTTTCATTTACAAGTTGGAGTGGTTCTGTCTTTTCAGACCTTACAGAACTCAAGCATGGTGAAATGGTTATTATTACTCCCCATAAGATTCAGCATAAAGAGCGACCTCTTAATGAAATATTCATACAAGAGCATTATGGTTCTGAATCAGAAGCCATTGAGAAGTATCGCTATTTAGTTGAAAAAGCTGTGAAAGAGAGTCTATTACCCGAAGTCAAACATGGCATTATGTTAAGTAGTGGTATGGACTCAAGTACCTTGGCTGTATTTGCCTCAAAAATACTGCATCAACAAGATCGTGAATTGACAGCT
>JAOZLT010000037.1 GCA_029934675.1 Candidatus Altimarinota bacterium
CTTACCCGGTTTAAATTTTGTTCACTTTTCAAATGGTCCAATTCATAAGTAAAATCATATTTAATATTTGTAGAAGTAAATTTTTTAATAAGTTTAATATAACTGTTAGTTTATTTTTTGTTTTATTAGTTACTATTATTACTTATGCAAGTAATCCATATAGTGTGGAAATAGAAAATATTGATGTAGGGACATTTCCTGTGGTCCAGATGGATCTTTCAATGACGGATAATTCTGGATTAAATAGTGCTTTTTTTGGAAAGAATTTTTCAGTATTTGAAAGCGGAAAGCAAGTAAATGGGCCAATAATTGTTTTACCTCCAGGTTCTTATAATAATAAAATTGATCTTTTTATTCTTTTAGATAAAAGTGGAGCTACTGATAATTATGAGGATATAATAAAAAGTAATATTAAGTCTTTGGTTAAGTATATGTTGGACAAAGGTGTTGATTTGAATGTAAAAATTTCATCTTACGATAGTTCTGATAATTCATATAATTTTCAATCAAAAGAGCTCTCTACTAATTATGTTAATTTTGATAATGAGATAGATAGTTTGGTTTTTGACAAAACTCGTTTAGAGAAAGTCTATGGTTTGGAAAAAATATATTCTTTAGTGGCTCAAAATTATCGTGATGATGCTGAAAAAATTGCATTAATAATAAATGGTTCGCAGTATTATGATAAAAATAAGGATGATACTACTGTTTTTAGCGTTGCAGATGCAATTAAAAGATTGGTAGAAAAAGATTTTATGACTTTTGTGGTTGGATATCCAATAAAACAAATGGTTGCGCATAGAACTAATAATACTGAAGATGGAAGTCTTGCACATTCTCTTCCAGGGGGTTATTACGGTTCGTTTTCATCAGATTTAACAGGAATTTATGATTTACTTAGTGGTAGAGTGTCGAATAAATATATTTTGAGATATTTTTCTAATCTTTCGCCTAAAGATGCAACTTTTGTTGCTGGCGAGCTTCAAATAGATGATTATTCTGTGGCACATTTTGATTATTCGTTAACAAATAATACTCAAGCTAGAATTGAACATACTCCAAGGGTTGTTTTGTCTGGTGAGCCTTATAATTTGGAGATAAGAGTTTATAATGAATCTAAATTAATAAATGTTGTTGAAATGGCGTATCCGTCATCTGATGGTAATATAAAGACCATAGTTATGGAGCATAAAAAAAATAGTGATTCTGATGATTATTTAGTTTACGATGCAGTAATTAATTCTGATGATATCGTAAGTGATAATTTTATTTATTATTTTATTCTGCATACTCCATATCGGATGATTAATTTTTATTCAGATATATATGTTACGCCTGTTTTTGAATATGAATCTGGGATTACTTTGGTGCCACAATTGATAAATGATAAGGAAGTGTTATGGCGTTGGAGTGGGGAGACGGTAGATAAGGGTAAAAAATATCAGCTTTATATGGGTGATAAAATGATAACTGAAACAGCAGATAGGTTTTATACAATTCCACTTGGTGATTGCGATTTATATCAAATTGTTAAGGTTAGAGTTTTACTTAAGGATGGTGTAGATCATCCAAGAGCTGGAGAGTGGAGTCTTTTTTCACTACCATTTGAATATTATGCTGGCCCAGATGGGACTGTGTCCGAAAAGAGGGGGATTGAAGAGATGTTTAAGTGCCTTAACAATAAAGAGGATATTTCATTTAATGATTTTGTTAGTTCTGAAGATGACTATTCAGCTGAAAGTAAGTTATCTATGAATAAAATGCTTGAATATATTACTGGTGTATCAGATGATTCTCTTAGAAGTCGTATGAAACGTTCTAGATATAGTATGTTATATTATTTTATGCATTTTATAGATAGTAAAGAAATTCGTACTTATAAAAAAGTGTATGATAAAATTCCTTATTCTATTCTTTATAAAGTGATTACAAATATAAATCAATCAGATGATTTTGTCTTAGCTTATAATAAAGCGAAAGATGATGTTGCGGAATGGATACTTGGAGATTTCTCTTTTTAAAAACTGAGCTATTATTCAATATTTATTTTAAACCCAGCCAGTAAAGCCAATACTTCCGGTTGCGAGAATTTAGCTTTTTTCAATTTATTCTGAGTTGGATCGATATAATAATTTATTGAACCAACAAAATTTGTTTCTTCTAAGTTAGTGCTTACAAATTTACTGGCTTGTAGATCAGATTTTCCAAAGTTTACGCCTTTGAGATTGGTTTTAAGAAAATCACATTCTCGAATTGTACAATCGTCAAATTTAGTATGTCTCATTTGTAGATTATCAAAATTACACAATTCAATTTTGCACTCTTTGAATGTCCAGCTTATAAGTAAGCTATTAATTGCTGAAAACATTATTCCGACTAATTTACAGTTCTCAAAAAGCACTTCCTGGAAACTACAAAAATCTACTTTTATGTTTGAGAGATTGCAATCTAGAAAGGTACAATCTGTGAAAAGTAAGTTGTTAAATTTACTCTCGCTAAAATCACATCCTTTGAATGTGCAATTTGAGAATTCTTTTTTTCTTAAATCGTGTTGAAGTAAGGAAAGGTTTTGGAATATCTCTTTATTATATATGTTTGAAGTGAAGGGCATATTTTCTAATTAAAAGTTAAGGATTAATTCATCCTTCGTAGTAAAGTTATGTAATGCTATTACTTTTATGTAGTGTCGCGAAGGGCTTAATAATCTACGGAGAATGGATAATTAAGAATTATCTCTCTCTAAATACGTAGATTACAAGACCGATTACATAAAAAATTGTGAGGATTATTGCTAGTTGAATAAACCAGAATGCTGAAATAAGTATAATTATTGTGCTTATTATAAATACTAATATTCGGTAGCGGAGTTTTAGGTTGGATTTCATTGTTATCAGATTAGGTTGATTTAAAATCTTCTGTGATTGACTTCTATGCTTTTTTTGCTACAATACAGTCATATTATCACGAAAAGCCCCTCATGATGTTCCGTCCTCATGGGGTTCTTTTTTTGAATTGATTCCTTTTCTTTGTGCGGAATTTTTTGAAGAATGTTTTTTGTTGTTTAGATGAGGTTATTGTAGATTTTTTTGGTGTTTGTTTTTTAACTTTTGGCTTATTCTTAATTTGTTTTTTGGATAACAGCTTGTTTGAAGTTTTGGTTTTATCTTTCTTGAATTTATATTCTAATTTCTTTTTGAGAACATTCATGGAATCCAGATGTTTGCCAGCAGCTTTTTTTAGGAGTGAAGAGTAGCTATAATAATTTGGTACTATTACGCGCTCTAATTTTTTCTTTTTATCCAGATAAGTAACAAGGCAGGCGAAGTCTCCATCACCGCTAACAATGATAGCTTTTTTATATTTTTTATATTCGCTCATAGCCGTAAGAACAAGCTCTGCATCGATATTTCCTTTAGTTTTTCCATTAATATCGGTTAGCACTTCTTTGTATACCAAAGTATAACCGGCGCTGTTTAAAGCGTCATAAAGTTCCTGATATTCCTCAACTTTTCCAATAAAATAGTAGGCGGTAGTTACACCATACTTTTCTTTTAAATAAATTCGGAAACGCTTAAAATCTAGTTTCCAACCAAGATCTTGAACTCCAAGATTAAGGTTTTGTCCGTCTATAAATGCGTAGTTTTCTAATTTTTTTTTCATAATTTTGTTATTAATTTTTTTATTTTTTCCTCAAATATTCTCTTATCAAACTTTTCCGCAATTGTCCGTATTGTTTGTGGATAATAGTTTTTTTCGTTTGCTAATAGTCTTGCTAATCCATCTTCGAGGGATTGTGCGGTTGGATGATAGAAAAACTCACCACTTACACCTGCACGCACACTTTCTGTAACTCCACCAACTCCGTATGCAAGTACAGGTTTGCCAGCAGACATGGCTTCGACTGGGGTTATGCCAAAATCTTCTTCTCCGGGGAATATAAAAGCACGGCAATGTTCGTAGTAATCGCGTGTTGCGTGATTATCTTTATATCCAAGAAACTCTATATTGTCGTTGGCGATTGATTCAAGATATTTACGTTGTGTACCGTCGCCTATTATTACTAACTTACGTCTAATTTTATTAAATGTTTTGATTGCGAGTTCTATGTTTTTGAATGGCGTGAGAGCAGATACGATGAGGAAATAATCTTCATGTTCTTTGCGTGGTGTAAATTTTTTGACATCAATAGGTGGATAAATTACTTGGGATTTTTTTCTCCAATACTTATTTATGCGATTTTGTACGTGTTTGGAATTTGCGATAAGTATGTCCGGGTTGTTTGATGTATGGTAATCCCATTGGCGAATTTTATTTAGCTTGTTGGCGATTAAAAAGCGCATTAGATTGCCGTAGTTTTTGGTGTATTCATGTGTGTAATCCCACGCATATCTCATAGGTGAGTGGCAGTAGCAGATATGTTTGCAGTTTTTTGGCACTTTTATTCCGTGCATAAATGCGGAACTGCTTGAAATTACTACATTATATTTATTAAAATTCAGTTTTTCAACCGCTTTCGGTATTTTAGAAAGCATGAATTTGGGTTTAATACCGAGCTTATACCATTTTTGTAGTTTTGAGGGGTGGATTTTTTTGTTTGAAAACCAGTCATCAGTACTTTTTTTATTATAAAAAAGCGTATATATGGGTGCTTTTGGGTACATGTCGGTCAAGTTTTTTACAACCCGTTCTGCACCGCCGAGTTTTGTGAGGAGTTCGTGGGCGATTGCTATTTTCATGAGGGTATTTTAGCATAAATGATTAACAAACTTCCACTTAGTAATAACTACCCCCGTTTCACCGCGGCGAATTGGTCCCTCCTTACTTGAGGATGGGGAAAATTTATGTGTAATACTACAATCTATAAATTCCCCATCCTAGAATTAGGAGGGGCTCGACCTGCCTACCAGCAGGCAAGTTGGTCGAGTGGGTGGTTGTAGTGGGCAGTTTGGATGTCATCTATTGACAAATAAACAAAAACATAGTACAATATATTACTATTTAATATTTTTTTGATTTTTGATTTTCGAATTCAATTTTACATTGAATTAAGGTATTATTTCTCTGTTTTGAAACCAAATACAAATGACAGTACTCGCAATTTTCCTTTTAATCGGTATTTTATACATCTTTTTCCATTTTTTTCGCGCACTTAAACTTAGCGCAAATAATCGGAATATGGAGAGTGTTGTTTTACGTGTGGCTGTATCTAAACTTAATGAACGCGGGCCTATTGTTGCGGAGCAGATTTATAGTGCTTTGCATGGTTTGGAAAGTAACTATGGTTTAACTGACTATATATTTAGTCGGCCAAAACCAAGAATAAGTTTAGAAATTGCTTCGGTTAAGAATGTTATTCAGTTTTTTATCTGGGCGCCAAGGAAATTTAAGAATGTAATTGAAAGTCAGATATATGCGCAGTATCCGGATGTTGAGATAAGTGAAGTAGAAGATTATACAAAAGAGGCATTTAATATTTTTGAAGTATCTTTACCTGAAAGTTCTGGTGTGCAAGCTGTTTCTGGTGAAATGGTGGAATATGAAGCAAAATCCGGAGCATTAGAGGCTAGAGAATCCAGAAGTGCGATGCGTAATGCTGTAACTGCGGAGCTTGGTTTTACTGATGCGTGGGTTTATCCAATTAAACGTTTTCCGCAATTTGAAGATAAATTAACACGTTTGGCGACTGAACCATTGGCCGGTATTACTGCGACGTTGTCAAAATTAAATGCGACAGATGAACAGGTATGGATACAAATAACTATGGAACCTATCGGAGATTGGTCTCGTAAACGTGGGCTTAAGTGTTTGAAGATTGTAACTAATGGACTTTTTGACAGTATTTTTTGGTTAAATACTTTTGCTACAAAAATTTATCTGGCACGGGGTTTTTGGAAAAGGCTTTTTTATAGCCCATTATATCTTTTGTTCTGGATGATACGTGGGTTTAGAACATCTGATCTTTCCAGTAGTAAATCTAATAGTTCTGATGATGAATTGGATGAACAGACTTCTCGTAATCATGATAGGGAAGATCCTATAACAGCTGCTGTGGATAAAGTGACTAGGATTTTGTTTGATACCAATATTCGTATTGTGTATATTCCACGACCTGAGAACAGAGATTTAGCCGAAGTGAAATTGAATGAGATTGCAGGTAGTTTTAAGCAGTTTAATCTTCCGAATTTGAATAATCTTGAGATAAAAAGTATCAATAAAAATAATATTCAGATATTAAGGAGGTATCAGCAAAGATTGGTAGTTAATCCAATGATTATGAATGTGGAGGAATTGGCTACTCTTTATCATATGCCTGCGATGGATGTAGGTACACCGAATGTATTTTGGGTTAATTCAAGAAGGCTAGAGCCACCTCACGATTTACCAATTGTTGGTACGGTGCCTGATGAGGAATTAACAATTATTGGTGAAACAAATTTCCGTGGACATAAACAAAAGTTTGGAATTAAAACGGTTGATCGAAGACGTCATGTATATATAATTGGTAAAACAGGTATGGGTAAATCTGTGCTTTTGGAAAATATGATTCGTAGTGATGTTGAGCAGAAAAAAGGTGTAGCTATAATTGATCCTCATGGTGATTTGGCGGACGCGGTAATCGATTTTGTTCCAGCTCATAGAACAAATGATGTGGTGATTTTAGATCCTTCGGATATCTCTCATCCATTCGCATTTAATATGTTGGAAAGTGGTGATGATCCAAACAAGAGAAATCTGATTGCTTCCGGTTTACTTGGTGTATTTAAAAAGATGTATTCAGAAAGCTGGGGACCAAGATTGGAACATATTTTGAGAAATTGTTTGCTTGCACTTGCTGAAACTCCAAATACATCCATGCTTGGTATTATGAGAATTTTAGTGGATGAAGAATATCGTCGCAAAATCGTTTCAGGTATTAGTAATCCTATGGTTAGAAGTTTTTGGATTGATGAGTTTGGAAAGATGCAGGATAGGATGAGAACTGAGGCTATTTCTCCAATTCAAAATAAAGTAGGACAATTCCTTTCTTCCACTATGATTCGTAATATTGTTGGACAAGTTAAATCCACTGTAAATATTCGTTTTATGATGGACACGGGTAAAATTATTATTATTAACCTTTCTAAGGGTAAGATTGGTGAGGATAATTCAAGCCTGCTTGGTTCAATGCTTATTACTAAATTTCAGTTGGATGCGATGAGTCGTGCTGATACTCCAGAGAAGGATCGTAAGGATTTTTATTTATATGTGGATGAGTTCCAGAACTTTGCTACTGATGCTTTTGCTACAATTTTATCCGAAGCCAGAAAGTATAAACTCAATCTTACGATGGCGAATCAGTATGTTGCGCAGATGCCGGATGAAGTGCGTGATGCTGTGTTTGGTAATGTGGGTACGACACTTGCATTTCAGGTTGGTTTTGATGATGCGGAATATTTTAGTAATCAATTTTCTGAGGAAGTTTTACCGAATGATATTGTTTCTTTGCCAAAATATAATTGTTATACAAAGTTGATGATAGATGGTATGCCGAGTCGTACTTTTTCGCTTGGTACATTGCCACCACCAGAAGCGGATGAAGAAGAAGGGCGTAGGGAAAAGATTGTCCGTTTATCACGAGAGCGTTATTGTACAAAGCTTGAGGTTGTTGAGGATAAGATTTTGAGGTGGGCAGAGATAGGGCAGAAATTGGAAGAAGGAAAAAATAGGAAGAAATTTAATAAACCGAAATTTGAAAAACCTAAACTTGATAAGCCGAAAGAACAAAGGAATAAAACTGAAAAGTCGAAAAGTCTGAAAGTCGAAAATTTGAGATCCAAAGAGCAAAATTCAAAAGACGAGAAACCGAAGTTTGATAAGTCGAAGGCTGATAAGCCAAAATCAGATAGACCGAAAGGTAATAAGAAGTAATGATTACTTCCCTTGGTAAGCCGAGGGTTCCTCCTTATTCAAGGAGGGGAAATTTTAAGTACTCTGTAATACTTACTCTTACTAAAAATTTCCCCATCCTCAAGTGAGGATGGGCCGATTCGCTGCGGTGAAACGGGGGTGGTTGTTACTGAGTGGAAGTTTGTTAGTCAGTTATGCTAAAATACCCCCATGCAACCAATAATAGGAATCATTGGTGGTAGAGGAGAAATGGGTAAGTATTTTACCGAGTTTTTTGAGCGTAATGGATTTAAGGTTATAGTTAGCGGTAGACGGACTAAACTTACCAATCTTCAACTTACAAAAAAAGCGGATGTGGTGATTGTGAGTGTGCCGATTGGTGTAACGGAAAAGGTAATTAAACAAGTTGCTCCACATGTAAAAAAGAGTGGGGTGTTGATGGATTTTACATCACTCAAAGTATTTCCGATGGAGGCTATGAAGGGTTGTAAGGGGTCATATCTTGGCTGTCATCCTATGTTTGGTCCAACAATATCAATTGGTGGGCAGATGGTGGTTTTGTGTAAGGGAAGGGGAGATAAATGGTTTAAGTGGTGGAAGAATTTGCTTGAGAAAAACAAAGTCGAAGTTAAAATGCTGACAGCTGCAAAGCACGATAAATTGATGGCATATATACAATCTCTTACGCATTTCAGTTATCTTGGTCTGGCGGACGTTCTCAAAAACAGCGGACTTAAACTCTCTGACTTACTTGAATACGAAAGTCCTGTTTACCGATTAAGATTGGATTTTATGGGGCGGATTTTGAATCAAGATCCGAATTTATATGCTCAAATACAAGTACAAAATCCTGATAGTTTGAAAGTTATGAAAAAGTTGATGTCAGCGTCTGAAAGCTGGCTTGAAATGGTGGAGAAGAAAGATGTGAAAAAATTTGAAAAAAAGTTTAATGAACTTTCTAAATATTTTGGAAATTTTAAGAAAAAAGCTTCTGAAGAATCTGACTTTCTAATAGAACAGATGAATCGGAAAAAGTTGATGGAGGGTGGAAAATTGGATGTTCAAAAACCTGATAAATCATATGATCTTGTTGCGCTTGGGCCTGAAAACACATTCTCTAGTCTAGCTACGAAGAAATTTGCGAAACAAATTTTAGAAAGCCAAAAAGCCAAAAAGCCTGAAAGCCAAAAAATTTGGTATACGGATTCGATTTCGGAGGTTTTTGAGATTGTTAAAAAAGGAATTATTAAGCGAGGTATTGTCCCAATTGAAAACAAAGTTACAGGAACAATTGCTGAAACTTCTGATAACCTTTTTGAGTCTGGACTTAAAATTCAGGAAGAGTTTAGTTTGTATGTTCATCATTGTTTATCTGTAATTGATAAAACTGATATCAAAACTATATATTCTCATGCTCAACCACTTAGACAATGCAGAAAATATATCAAAAAGCATTATCCAAATGTAGAACTTGTGGCGTTGCCTAGTACTACAGCAGCTTTAAAGAAAGTTTCTACAGCTAACGAGTATAATTCTGCAGTTATTAGCTCTGCGGAGGCTGCAAAAGATTTTGGTATGAAGATAGTAGAAAAAAATATCGAAGACTATAAATATAATGCCACACGTTTTCTTGTGATTGGTAATCCATCTGAACGGCGTTCTGGTCGGATAGGAAAGAAAAAGGGGAAGAAATATAAAACATCAATTGTCTTCTATTTTTCTGATGATAAGCCTGGCGCTTTACATCAGGTATTGGGTGAGTTTTCGGATGCGAAAGTTAATATGACTCGTATTGAATCATCTGCTAATCCAAAAATTCCTGGTGGTTATGTGTTTTATGTGGATTTTGAAGGTTATGTGGAGAAATCAAATATTAAAAAAATGCTTTCTGTAATAAGAAGGCATGTTAAACAGTTGGAAATTTTAGGTTGTTATTAGGTGTCGGCTTGCCAGATTTTAGCTTGTTTACTTCTGTCTATTTGTCCATTGGGTTGATTTTCAAATACTATGCAAAATACTCTGTTTAATAAGTCTCTTTTTAGCTTAAAGGCGTGGACGGTTTGATTGGTAGGTACTATTAGATTAGTTGGTTTATCGGTTAATTCTAGCTCATTTTCTGTGATAATAGCTCCATTGGCACCTAAAATTTCTCTTACAACACTTCTGAGTCCTTGTACTAATTTTTCCTTGGCAAATTTAATATCACTAGAATCAATGCCCCTTTGATATGTTGAATCAGGAGTATTCAAAAATACTAATATTAAGTAAATGGGTGTTATATTAGTATCTTTTTATATTGTTGTCAAGTAAAAGATTT
>JAOZLT010000242.1 GCA_029934675.1 Candidatus Altimarinota bacterium
TTTTTGATTTATTGACATTTATTAAAAAATAGTGTAAAATACAATTCGTTCTTTAAAATTTTACGTATTAGATATAGTCTTTAGTGCATGGTTCACTGAGTGTTTATATCTAACAACAATTGGAGGCTTGGATGAATATTTCCCTACAGAACAGATTTTGGGAGGTCTTTGCTACCTCCTAAACAAAATCTTACTCTCCTACGCCGAAGGTGTAGGAGATGACCGTAATAAGCTTCGAGTTTGGGGTTGGGCCGTATATCTCATCGGTCTGCCTGCCTGGGTCATTATTCTCGTGATTAAGCGAGACTGGATGGCTGTGGCGCTTGAAGTTGGAAGTATCCCCGCCGTTATGCTTGGGCTCACGATAGCTCTGAAAGGCCTTGAACAGACATCTGAGCTCCTTAAGGGGAGTGTTAAGATGTTTGCTTACGGGCTACTTACGGCTGGTGTCGCGTACAGTCTGCATGACTTTGGTGGTATTACTTCTTTTACACAGGTTTTGGAGATTGGGGTTATGAGTGGCTTTCTGATGGGTTCCCATCGGCTTGCTAAGAAAAATCCGAACGGCTGGCTGTGGTTCATGTTAATGAACGCAAGTATGGGCATTTTGATGGCTATACAGGGAAAGCCTATTTTGGCTATCCAGCAGGCTGTTTCGTTTTATTTCGTAGCTCGAGGCTTTTACGTTTCACGCCTACACCTACCGGATTCTGTGCTTACGGCCAGTAGTACAACTTTAAAGAACTGAGCGCATTGGAGGATGCGCTTTTTCCCAATATTTGATTCTTGACATTTTTAGGCTTATATTTTAAAATAATTTCCTTAATAGAGCCAATATGGAATACTCTGAATTACATGACAAAGAAGTTGGCAGATTGAATGCTAGGACTGAAAGAAGAGATGCTAGTACTAAAGGGTTAGAAGAAGATCGAAGAATCTTAGCTAAGCATCTTGGTGTAGCTGAAAGCAAAGTTTATGATTATGCTCTTTGTTTTGCATATTTAGATTCAGATTCGGATGATGAAGATGAAAATAATGGGGATGGACTTCAGATTGCGCGGGGGATTTGGGAGGATAGGAAGTTAGGACATACTAGAAATTTAGTTGAAAAAAAGTCTGGTGTTGTATCTAAGCGAGAAGAATATATTAAAGGTCTAAAGATTATTATTGCTCGTACTAAAGGTCTTATTAAAGCTATAGCTATGTATAATCCGTCAAAAAGACAAGCTAGGAGAAAAGTTGTTCAGGACCACTTTGTTTTTGCGAAAGGTAGAAATTGGCTAGATTGGAATGCGGAAAGAAGGCGGGAGCAGGAGGGGAGGACAAATTCTAGATTTAAGACTTTTGTTGATATATTTTCTCGTTCAAATTACCGTATTTTCCCAAAGAAGGAGGGTCGTTTTGGACATTTTAATCTTGATGTTTTACCTCTAGACTCAGTAGTTGTGGATCCTGATAGGATTTCTGATAGCTTTTTAGCTTCATTAGCTAATAAAAAGTTTGGCCTTAGTCCTGTCCCAAAGGAAAAACATCCGTTAGATAAATTGAGAGCGAAAGAAAAGATGATACCGGCGGTTAAACAGTTTTTTGAGCAACATGTTTCACCTTTAAATAGAGCGGGGTGGGATGATAAGGATGTGAATTGGAGGCTTTTGGTTGTTGAAGGTTATCATCCCAGGCATGATGGTAAAATTATTAATCCTAGATTTGTTTCCAGAGAAAAACCTGGAGAGCGCAATAAAATAATGTACGTATATAAAAGTGCTTATAGTGCAAGACGTGGTTCAGGTTATTTATATGAATATTATGAAATCGAGTCTCAGGTGCTTTATCAGATTTTGTGGAATCTGAAGTTAGTAAGAGGGGAGCTAATCTTAGTTAAAAAAGGTGATTCAAACGAATCTAAAGTATTAAGGTCTGCGAAAAAAAGACTGAAAGAGCTAGTTGCTCAACTTGAAAATCCAAAAGACGTCGAAAATCCTAGAAAGCCAGATAATGTTTATAAATCATCAGCATATAAAAGGCTTTTAACGACAATTGATTTAAAGGATGTTAAGGGACGAATAAATAAGGGCGCTTCTCTTGCAAAGCTTGTTGCTATTTGTAATAATTTGCAGAATCGACTTGAAGAAGTGGATGACATTTCTATTACAGGACCTCAGAATAATAACACTCTTAATTCAGAGATTGTTCAATCTGAAAATGTTCTTAGTTCATATTCTGATGCTTTTCAGGCATATTTGGACGTTGGTAATGAGAGTAGAAGTATGTTTAAATCATTGAATGGTTCTCTTGCTAATATCAGAGTTCGACCATTTAATCTTTATGCCCGAAGATTACAGAAATGTATTAAGGATATGAAAGCAGAGTCAGATTTCGATGTAAAAAATGATTTTGCTAGGAGGGGATTGGCAATAGCAAATCTGTTTAAAATTCAGAAGTATGTAGAACAGTTAATTACTCAAAATAGTAAATTGCTAACAAAATTTACTGATGTATTGTATGGTCAGCTTGAAAATTTAGTTCAGTATTCTAATCAGCTTAGAGTTCCTGATTGCGAAGGTGTATTTAAGCTTTTTGAAGACAGACTTACTGAGATAAAGAAGGAAATTAAAGAGGCGCTTGCTAAAAAGTATGGAATGTCTCCATATAACTCAAAAACTATGCTTAAAGCAATTGATTTTGGGGAGATTTTGAGAAAGGCTACTTAGTATTTAAACTTCTTCTCACAAACCGTTTTTACATTCCCACGTACATTCATATCCACTACGATGTGCGCTTTTTTGGGTTTAACAGCATCCAGAAAGTCTGCGAATATGACTTCGGTTACAGCTTCGTGGAAGATTTTTAGATCTCGGAAAGCGTTGATATAGAGTTTGAATGATTTAAGCTCCAGGCAGACTTTATTAGGTACGTATTCTATTGATATGATTCCGAAATCTGGGAAGTCTGAAAATGGGCATATTGCAGTAAATTCTGGAGTGCTGATTTTTACCCACTGTTCGCCTTTGCTGAGCTCTGTGAACTTGAATACCTCTAACGGAGTAACTTTTTTGAGCTGTTTGCGGATTTTAGTGAGGTCTACTTGTTTGTAGTCTTTTCCTTCGGTGTATAACTTGTTTTTCATG
>JAOZLT010000038.1 GCA_029934675.1 Candidatus Altimarinota bacterium
AAAACTGTTTACCAAAAAATGCTACCAACACAGAAAAATACATAGAAGATAATGCAAGTAAATAAAGACTGACAGCGGACAAAATATATCTTGACGTAATCCTGTAATCAATAAAACTCTCAAAAATAAAATAGAATACTATTGGAAACACAATACAATTAATACCCAAAAATATCAGCAAATTCTTATTTTTGACTTTATTTGTAAATGAAATTATAAGGAGTAGGATAACAAAGAATGCAAATGTTGGCCAAAAAGATAGGCCAGTTAAAACTTCCCAAAAAAATTTATATTGTTTGAACTGAATAATTGGTAAATCATTGATAGAAAGCTGTTTGAAAAAATATAAAATCTTATGGTTGTTTTGAGTTTGACTGTGTAGATAATTTCCCGCTCCACTCAAACTAAATAACTGGATTGGGGAAAATAAAATTAGAGATAATAATGATGCGGTCGCAGCAAAAAAATATTTTTTTCTAAAACGCTTATTAAATAAACAGAATAATAAAAGGATTAAACTGAAACAAAATGAAAGTGCTATTGGTTGAAATCCAATAGATAACATAAATAATGTCTGCGTCACAATCAACAAGAGGTATTCCAAAATACCATCAGACACCTTAGTATATTGTTTTACAAAAACAACTTTCAATAACATATATAAATATGCGGCCCCAAAAAATATGCTTGCAGCAACTGGTCGAGCTTCTTGTGAATAACGCAACGAGAGAGGGTGTAGGGAAAAAAATATCGCAAGACAGAAAAGATACCATTTATATTGAGGAGGGAATACTATAGTCAAAATAAGTAAAAATACACCAACAGTAGCGGCTCCCCAAAAAGCCGCATGGATACGGATTCCAAATGGCGTAACGCCAAAGTTAGTAATGCCAATGCCTTCCAGTAAATACCCCAGTGGTGGTTGCTGTTGTCTAGCTGAAAAAATGGTAGCCTGCCCTGAAAAATAACCCGTTTCTAAGGTTTGAACAACACGCGTTGCCTGATGATCTTCATCCATCCAAATTGAGGGGGCTGTAATTTTATAACAGCGCAACGAAAAAGAAAAGACAAGGAGGAATAATACTGCAATATACCAGGTGTATTTTTTATTTAAAACCCCATTAATTGCCATCCGATATCACCTCATCTTCTTGAAACAGCAAAGGATTTAAAACAAATGTTGCGATACAAATTGCAATAAATAAATTACCCACTACAGGCATCCATTCCTTTGTAGTACTTAGCCATAAGGAATAAATCAATAACGCAGTTATAAAATACAAGCTACCTAGAATCAGCAATAAAGGCCTTTTGAAAATTTTACACAATACTGATAAGTAAAACGAAAAAAAGCAAAAATATAAAAGCCAAAAAGTATAAAATGAAACAAAATTCCCCGATGAAGAAGATTCAAGTTCTTTAATGACAGCATTTCCGAAATTATAAATAACACAAAAAGATATCGTTATAATATATACGAATAAAACATAGCAATCCGCTAATTTTCTTTCACTAAAACACCTCACAAAAAAGTTTAGTATATTTAACGAATAGAAACATATAAAGAAAATAAGTGTCCAAGGCAAAATATATTTTATTGCAAACTCAGTCGCTATAAAATTATTAGCCTTAATAGAATCGATAAATAATTCAGCCACTTCAGTTTGGGTCAGCGCAGTTTTTAAAATAGTAATAGAATGTATGTTTCCAATAAATTTGTTGCCGAATTTTAGTTTTCTATTCATTGGAACATTCATCAGAAGTGAAAACTTGCTCAAATCAATGTTGTCCTCAATAACCTCCTTTGTCCAATGCAATTTGCCATTAATATAGCTGGCTATTTTCCCCTTTTTGTATGTAAATGTAAATTCATAATTTTCAGGTGGAGACACCTTAATTACCTGATAATTGTCCACAGTTTTAGACCATAGAATTCCTGAATTACAGTACGCTCGTATGTTGGAGCACTCGTGCATCATCAACCTAAACTTACTATAATACGAATCAATTATAGTTGAATAATAATTGATTCCTGGTCGATATTCATAATAAAAATTTGTAACTATAGAAAATTCTTCCATTTTTTTTGCAATTGGATCAGATAAGGTTACAGTCTCAGCGCAAACATTCGACTTGTTTCGATATATTATGCTTGAATCTGAAATTTTAAAATTAGCTGGCAAGTAGTAATCATAATACATAAAAGCAATCCCAATTATAAGGGATGCAAAGATACTACATACAAGCAGTTTTTTTATTGAAATAGTTGGATATTTTTTCATTTTAGAAACAACTCTAGAGATAAATGGTTCATCCGACTAAAACTTACTTTGTTTTCATGAAGGTTACGGTGGATCAAATCGTAGGATCGCAAGCTTGTAATGTGATGGTTACCCGAAAAGTCGATTGGTATCCAAGAATAGTAGATACCAGGGTGAACCTCGCACCGGCATAGCCGGTGGCTTCATGAGGGCCCCTAGAAGGGGCCGTTGTTAGTTAATCGAACTCAGGTAAATTTAACTGACCTTTATCTGAATCGTCTTGATGTTTTATATACGCACGTATGGTTTCTTCATCCCGACCGACGGTACTCACGAAATAGCCACGAATCCAAAAATGTTTTCCGGAATTCTTTGACTGACCAAACTCCAGATGTAAACGAATCGCACTTTTCCCCTTTAAGAAACCTATAACATTGGACACACTATACTTGGACGGAATACCCAAATACAAATGTACATGATCAGCCTGGGCGTGACCTTCCAACAACTCCACACCTTTTTAGCGGCACAGGTCATGAAGGATTTCACCCAAACGACGAACTTTACCATACAATTTCTTGCGACGGTATTTCGGACACCATACTAGATGGTACCTACATTCCCACTTCACATGTGATAGACTCTGATACTCAGTCATATGATACCTCCTTATTAAGACTACACTTCATGGGAGGACCCTCAAGAAGGAGGTATCATATCTCGGCTGACCGGCAAAGCCTATTAGGATCACACCAGCAGAGATGGTGGTTTAATTGTTGTAATTAAATTGAAACACTTTATCAGAAATTGTAGCTGTTACATGGTACTAGCATTCAGCCGACAACAGCTTTATTGATCACCTTATCATATTGTGCCTGAGTTATAGTGTCGACATTTTTCAAAGCATTTTCAGCCTTTACAAACCAACCCTCACCATTGTAAGCTTCTTGAAGAATGTCGGACATAACATTTGCATCATATGGATCTGAGCTAGTTCCGATCCCGATTTCACTTACCCTCTTTTCTAAAACAGTACCTTTTGCCACAAGTATTGGAATACCATTGAGGATGGATTCGTAAAATTTGTTAGGCATAGCATAGCGTACATTTTTTACTGCCGGGTCATAGACCGAAAAAGATAGATCGACATCTTTGTAAATTTCTTTAATCGTATTATTATCGTAAGGTCCAAGATATTCAATCCATGATGGATTACCAGCAAATTCCATAAGTTCTTCAATGGCTCCGCCTCCTGCGAATTTCAACACAATATTACATCCTTTTTTTCGCAGGATTTTTGTGGCTTCAACCAAAGCTTTCAAACATCGCATATATCTTATGATACCAATATAACCGATAACAAACACAGATTTACGCTTTTCTCTGACAAAGTTTTTCCAAAAATCTATATTCGGGTAGTTTTCAATAACGCAAAATTCACCTGTATATATATATCTATAGTACTGGCGGTAAAACTCCTCGTTGGTAAGAATGAGCTTGTTTACCCGTTTCAGTAAAAATTTTTCAAAGTTCCTTATAACAAATGAAAGAAAAGATTTGTCAATTTGAATAGAATGCAAATCTCTTACTGCGTATCTAAATTTGTGGTGATCTTGATCGGCAAGAATGGCAACAGTTAGAATATCAAGAGCGGAATCGATATAAATAGTACAGTTTTTTGTTGCATACGGAAATATATGATTTTTTAACCATTGATAAAACCTGAACATTTCAACAAGTCTTATTGGTTGTATTTTCTGGAATTTTACCGGAAACGGCAGGATATCGCAGGTTGTTAATGCGTTGCTTTTAAGATGAGCTTCAGGACGTTCTAGGTAGACTAACGCCAATTTCTTACCAGCGTTAATTGCGGTCTGACATTTTTCTATACTGCGCGGATTAGGACGGTTGCTGGAAATAAAGATATAATCCCATTTTTTAGTATCATTTCTCATTATTTATCCTACTTTACTAAAGTTTTGATGAAAGCGACAGATAGATGAAGTCCTCCCAAACAGTATGCCAAAGGATTTCTGATTCAATCTCATTCTAAAAGCCATCAAATTTAAGCTTATATTAACTCGTGAAAGCACTGTTCAATCTTCATGAAACAAAGTACGCTTTAGCCGGATGAACCATTATTCTCCTACTCGCCCGGCATTAATTTGTAAGGAGGTAGGTGTCTCACTCTCATTGGCACAAAGGGTATCTACTACTTGAGTTTAAAACAACAAAATCTTTCATGAGTTCATTTTTACAAAGTTGTGCATCTTTTTATACTCTAGAACACCCATCGCAATTAAAAAAACTACGATCTGAAGTGGAATCTTTAATCTTTGATGAGTTACGCCAAATAAATGAAGGCTATAGATGGGCCAATAGGGTAATAAAGACAAAATAAAAGCTTTTCCGGCAGGGGTCAATTCAAGAAATACTTTAGGAAAGTAGCGTGCATTTTTAATCAAATATACAAGCATTATATAATAGCCAAGTTGATTTAGAAACCTTATCAAATCATCCAAAATCCCCCACATCTCAGTACCGCCTTCTAGAAGACGTCCCAAAATAGAAGTAGGTATTGGGGTCACTGCATAACGGACACTCGCTACGCAAAAGTCCTTAACTTTATTTCCGCTAGAATAGCGAGGATCACCTTGTACGCGTTTTTCACTTTTTATTTCGTACCCGCTACCAAGTATAGTGTAATTAAACCAATTATAATGTTTCACAATTGAGTTGTGAACACGCGGTACAATAACTGGTGAAATTATCACACCAATAATAATCAATATTAATATTTTTTGTGAAATCTTAAAGCTTTTCAAAGATTTTATTGTTGTTAAGCATATTTGCGATAGTAATATAATAAATACTATTGCTGCGGCAAACGGACGTAACAAAAACAACATACCTAAAGATACTAAACTTAAGATAATATAAATTGGCTTACGATGATGAAATAAAAAAATCGTTAGGGTAGTAAAAAAGAAAATGGGAATATCCCTTAAATTTTTTGTAGCAATGAGGGCAAAGTATGGCAAAACAACAGGTATCAAGAAAACTTTTTTGTTTTTAAAAATATGCCATAAAAGAAGCAATAACCCAGCAGCAATGGGAATATTTATTATTTTGAGTGCAAACCCATTAAAGGAAATATCATAATTAATAATCAGATCATTAATGAAATACCATAAAAATCTATTAAAATCGGTACTCACATGATCTAATGCAGCATTTATATACTTTGATTCGTCACTAACGAAAAATTCAATCCCTCTTAAATAACATTCGAGACTAAAAAGAGATAATAAAAACAATGAAACATAAAAAATAAGCAGGGGATAAGAGCCAGTTTTTTTATAGTATTTTTTATAGTAAAATAAAAATATTATAGTAATTATTAGAATGGTTATCATAAGCTATATATTTTCTATTAACTCTGAGTGTAATCGTCTCATGTCAATTGTGTTATAAAAATTTAAGGAATTTTCTCTAAATTCCCCATAGTTTTTCTCTAATTGCAATAGGGCATATACAATTTTATCTACCGAGGAAAAATCTACACATAAACCTGCCTGCGCAGCTCCTACAGTTGAAGTTAGTCCACTAACATCATTACATAGCATGGGCAGGCCAAACTTGGAATATTCAAACGTCTTATTAGGCGCGCAAAAAATATGGTTCAATCTCGAATAATCATAAGATAAAAATCCAATATCGGCAATTTGCGTTATATGTAAATGAAATGGTGCAGGTATATAATCAATATAATAAAGCTCAGGTAATATTTTTTTTAATTCTTTCAAGTGTTCATTTTTCTTTCCCATTAAGACAAAAAAGAACTTATCAGACAATTTCTTAACCGATAGAACTATCTTTTCAATCTGTCGGCTTGGATTAATTCCACCTTGATACAATACTATTCTTCTTCCGTTAGCTTGTTCTTTTATTTCCTTTGATATATTAGTTATTTTTACGACATCATATTTTTCGGCATTCAATCCCTTTGTTTTTTCAAATAATAATGTTGTTTTATTGGGCAGGACAAAAGGAGTGTTCGCCAACTGGAACCACTGCCGATAAATTTGGGCTCGATTGTATTCGGGTACAATATTCAGCCTTGAATTAAGCATAAATTTTTTAACCACTAGCTTAAAAAATAAACTATGACCATATAATTCGTGACAAGAAAATATATATTCAACTTTTTTACAAATCGTCGCATTAT
The DNA here is from genome assembly GCA_029934675.1 of Candidatus Altimarinota bacterium. Classification (GTDB taxonomy): domain Bacteria; phylum Patescibacteriota; class Gracilibacteria; order UM-FILTER-43-11; family UM-FILTER-43-11; genus JAJDCE01. The sequence continues at coordinate 6,490 of JAOZLT010000038.1, forward strand.
ATAAACTAAGTGCGGTAGCTGAACCTGAAAGCCAAAAAATATCGGCAGAAGAACTGAGCCCACTCATGTTTTTTATAGCAAAACTTCTGAACCGTCGATTATTATTAAGGGTAGTCAATAAAGTCTTGCCCCTGGTTATTTTACCCATTAAATAGAACTGTACACCATATTTTTTATTTAACAGTCCCCTTATATCATCTTCAATAAAAGTAGATATCACAGAAATGTGGTGTCCCATTTCCGATAAAATAAAAATCGAATTTAATATTGGAGGTATTGATTCAATATCATTACGGCAAACAAAAACTATATGTTTAGAGTTCATTAAATCACCTCATGAGAGTGTAGAAGATAAATCATACGCTCCCTGCCAATCGTTGTGTCCAAATCAGACAGACTTTCAAAAAAGATATTTTTATACAATATCACTAATGGGCCAACAAACGGTTCAGATTGCAGCTCGCATCACCCAAACGATTCAATCTTATTTGTTACCTCTATTTCTCATGATCTTTTAATATTTTTTTTAACTCCGGCATAGCCTTATAGGCCTCCTGCTGAATTTCTGGAATCCTTTGAGCTAAATAGGTGTGAATATATTGTTGTTGTTCTATCATTAAACTCACTTTTCGAAAGACATTTTCAGATGAAAATTTACTTAAGGGGATAATCCATTCACTGTTACCATACACATACTGGCACATCCCTTCCGCCTTACGGCTGTAAGCGACAAGTATCGTAGGTACGTTTGCGGTCAGTGCATTAATGGCACAGTGCATACGCGCGGCTATTACCAAGTCACACTTTATCAACTCCTTCTTGGTGCCGATAAATCCCGGATCTGTTTCCAGCAATGTCAATGCTCCTTGGTATTCATGAGCAATCGATCGCTTTACCTTGCGAAGGTACTGAAGGTCATCATCTCCTTTGTTGAAATCAGACACAACATGAGGAATCAGCACAATACTTGCGCCAAAGACTCTGATAAGCCCTTCGATAGTCTTTGCCTGCGCATGAATGGTTTCTTCTTCGGAATTGTTTGTATAGCGGATTGATAGTGGACTGAAGTTAATACCAATAGTAAATTTGTCCCCTTGACGTATACCCTTGGATTTAATCTCGGGGGCAACCACAAAAGCAGGGTCTGCACATGAAACAACATTTTTGCTAACTCCCACAGCTCGCAAATAGTCAACTGTTGCGATTTCACGAGCTGTGATCAGACTCAAACCCTTCAAGTGCTTTACAAAGGCTTTTTCGGCCTTAGGATTCTCAGTAAAAGGCCCCACAGAAGCTCCCCACAGGATATAAGGAACACCCAACTTCTCAGCCGCATTACCAAACTTTGGGAATGACATAGAATATTCTCCGGCAGGTTTAAGCGTATAAATATCACCACCTATCGAGAACACCGCATCCACACTTTCCAGCAACCCCAAAGACTCCATCATGGGAGCCCATCTGATGCCTACCAAGGAAAGTAATTTTCGACAAATATTCTTTGCCGAATACCGCTTGAGACGGCCTCTCTCAATAATTTGTATTTCAGAACCTTCCAGCCTTTTTCGATCATCGGTAACACGACCTGAAGCATAAACAATATTGGCATCGGGGTATTCCCGATGAATGATTGCTTCCGTTCCTCGCACAATGGCTTCACAACCATAGTTATAAACACCGCCTATACCGATCAAGAGAATTCTTGGAGATTTCATCTGCCTTTCTTATCCTCCGTACAAAAACAAATTGCTGAACTTTGAGTTACGATTTTCCTGTTACTGTCACTTCCGTAAAAAACCTTTAAGGTCGCAAATAATAATAAGTTTCCATTGCTGTCTGGTGGGCAACTTACGTAAACGAAATTTGCCGGATACTAGTGATAAGTTTCCAAAAAATAGACAAAAAAGCAATCAAGTTAGGATAAATATTTTTTGATGACCATTATCTTGACAGCACAGTACCTACTTCCATTCAACATGATCACGAATCACCTTCGCTGGAACTCCGGCAACTATACATCCCTCTGGAACATCTTTTGTTACTATTGAGCCAGCTGCAATCACTGCACCGTTGCCAATAGAAACCCCTTTCATGATTATGGCTCGGTTGCCAATCCACACATGCTCTCCAATTTTGACTTCTTGAGTCATCGTATGATTTGTATTAAGAATCTGGTGTGCGTCAGTATCTCGAATGATCACATCGCGTGCAATGGCGCAGCCCTTGCCAATTGTGACTTTCTTGAAGCAGACAATTTGAACTCCAGCTGTACAGTAACCACCACCCAATGTCAGCTCGCCATTATCAAACACACGAATATCGGAGCCGCATCCAACTGAAAAATTGCCATTAATTGTAAAACGAGATTGTTTACCAAGAAAAAAGCACGTTTCTCTGGTTGATTTCCGATTTTCTTTCGTCCCAAGTATTAGTACGCCATTCACAATAATCTGCGCACTTTTATCTAGCACTATACGACAATAAGGGGTTGGTATAAATCCAAAGCGTACATTGTTTTGTGTAGTTTTTCGAAGTATATTGATGTAGATGAACTGCCACCAAGCTGAAGCAGAAAAATTCACTTTCCTATAAAGGTTCAAAGTTTTTCGTACTAGATTTTTAGGTTTAGTGAAAAACCGCTTTCCTATTTTTGAGATTTGACTTGGTGCGGGGAAAAATTTATCTGTTAATTCAGAAAACGATTTATTATCTAAATTGGCAAAAAATTGTTCACGATCTTGCATTTGCGCTATGGACTGATTTATCGCGGGATTGTTAACAATAACATCTTGCATTGAGCATTCTGTAGAAAAAATTGCCTTCTCTATACTTTTAAAAAAGGTCTTACCCTTTTGTGAATTCAGGATAACTGCAGATGTTCCGCAGTCGTTGTCCAGCTCTGGATTAATTCTTTCTATACCCCAAAAGTCTGCTAGCGTAATATCGGCTTGTCTGGGCATTCCTTTAAAATGGCACATATAACACGAAGGGCGCACTAAATGAGCATTAAGGAGACTACGCATATATGGATCATCGTAACGATCCTTGACGTAAGTTTTACCATTAGCAAAGTCAATACGGGTTGCAAAGCGATGCCAGCCAAAAGTCTTGTTTTTAAATTTGATATTAGTGGCTTGTGCTCCATACTGTCGCTCTAACATGTCCATATACTTCAGAAATACTTTGGGCGAATTAACTCCTAAACAGATAAAATCACAGGTAATTAAATTTTCATAATCTTTCCCTAGCACAGAGTAAAGAGCCGCTATTTGACAAGGTGTCGCACAAATTAAAACCTTTTTTCCTTTTTTTAGGAATTGTTTGATATCGTTAAAAAGTTTGTCGATATGGCTCTGGAGATATTTGGAACTTCTAATATCTTTAAGTAAAAGTCGATCATCTGTTACAATATGAGAAACTGTATGATCTTTTAAAAACACTGCTCCAGCTACAAGCCCGTTAGCATCAAACATTTTGTTAGCAAGTGCAGATAGAATACCGCCAGAAGTGCTGTCTAAACGAGTTGCATGATCTGTATTCCATGCAGCCAATACTTGCGGGGACTTTAATCTTTCAACAAAAACAGAATTTCCTTCAAGAAGAGGACAAACCTTTTCGCAGATTCCGCAATTGGTGCATACTATTGTGTCAACCTCAGGATACCAGAATCCCTCTTTGTCACTTAGCATGGAAATACA
>JAOZLT010000243.1 GCA_029934675.1 Candidatus Altimarinota bacterium
GTTAGCTGATTTTTGATCTCCCTAATTTCTATCGTTTTAATCTCAATTTCACCAATCCCTGAGACAGGATCAATCCGAAGTCGTTTCCCTAACCTATCGTAATCTAATAAAATATATATATCATTTTCCCCTGAGTTGACACTCACTCTGACTGAATTTTTCTCTGAAAAAGGAGAACCTGTGACCTCACTATCTGAGTAAAATAGTTGCAATATAGAATTGATAGTAGTTCTGACTTCTATATGCACTATATATTGGACGCCTTTATCAAAGGGCAATGGGGGGAAAACTATAATTGGGTCTACCCCTACAGATTTTATCTTTATAGATTTGTTTGCTTCTTCCATTTGTTTAATATGTTTATTATATGTTAGTTGTCTGAAATTATTTGAAAATATTGACTTTTCACTACACTCAAACAACCTTCTATTTAACGAATGAATAAATTCTTGAATGGGTTTTGGATTAAACGGAAGACTTCGTTCTACCCATTCTTCAATAATTATATCAGGACTTTCTAAGTCTATATATTTTATTAGAGATGAGTAATTCAACTTCTCCCAAATATAAGTAGATTTTTTAAATTTTCTGGCAAAATAAGGTTCCAATACTGAAAAAAAAGAGTCCCTAAAAATCACTACATTAAGTTTTTGTTCCTCACAAAATAATGAATGAGTTTCTCGACCTTTAGCATCCTTTGGATGCTTAACGAGGTTGCAACTATTTTCGAAAATAGGTTGTGGATTTGATTCGTTAAAATCATGTACCCCAATAAAACCAGCTAGATCCCCACCACCTCGAACTCCCTCTTTCAACTTCACAATTTCAGGATGAATTAGCTTAGGAAAGAGTTTTTCTATTTCCAACATTATTTCATACTGAGCGGTATTAGCAGCATGGTGATTCCAATGGGTATCTGTCTTATAATATAGTTGGTGTTTCTTCTTCTTTTCTATTAATGTTTCTCTCAAGTCAACAACTGGTACATTCGTATGGGATTTCATGTATTCAACAATCTGATCTGTAGCTGAGTACCCATTAGCTTTCGATATATAATCTGGCAATTTATCAAAGTAGACAGTATGTTTATTGGGAGCTATAACTAATACATATTCTATACCCTTATCATTTAACCATCCCTTAAGGGATATCATGTATTTAGCAAATTTATTTAAGTTATTTTTTGAATAAAGATTTACATTTCTGACATCACCTATAGGATCAGAATATCTATTATATCCATTCTTAATGGAACCAAGAAAGAGCCATCCATCCTTACCTATGGTGACATCATTAGAAGGGGAATCTCCGAGGTTAAACTTAACTAACTTGTAATATTCAGTAAACCAATCTCTAAGCCCAAAGTGATCTGAGTAATATGCGTCAAACAATTTCGGAAACTTCTTAATGTCATTAATATTTTCTCCCTGTTTTGGGAATGTTGATAATTTTCTCTTTTCAATTGCTGAAACATCTTTGTCTTTCTCAATAATGCCAATAGAAAAAGGAACAAATATAGCAATAGAGAATACTAAAACAATAATAATGTTGTTCAGTTTGTATAAAATATGCTCTTTCATAAGTGACTCTCTAAAACCTGAAATAAATAAATGGGTTATATGTAGAAGATGCCACTTTTAACATACTCAAGAATAGTAAGAATAAAATAAGAACCAATCTTGGCAAATCAATTAACAAAGAGATCTTGGTGGTATTTTTACCAGAGAGGTATTCAAGATATTTCTTGAAATGTGGATATACTGGTGTTGACAATATTACCCCTATCAAAAATGCATATATTGACTCATAGGATAGCACCTGTGCAAACTGCAACCATGTTGTTTGAAGGTTGTTGAAATCAGTCATTGACTTCAAATAAGTAATTGCTAAAGGAAGAGAGTCAGCTCTAAAAAACACCCATCCAATAAATACTACTATGAGTAAGTAGGCATGTTGTACCGGCTTCCACATTTTTTTCAGAATCGTAGAAAACCCAGCATGCTCACTCGCTAAAAAAATTCCGTGAAAAAGCCCCCATATCAAAAAATTCCAACTAGCTCCATGCCAAAATCCAGTCAAGATAAAGACCAAGAGCAAGTTCATATAGACTCTAATGGTTGAAACTCTATTTCCACCAAGTGAAATATACACATAATCTCGGAACCAAGTTGATAAGGAAATATGCCAACGCCTCCAAAACTCTCGTAATGATGTTGAAATGTATGGATAGTTAAAATTTTCATGGAATCGAAAACCAAACATTCTACCTAATCCAATGGCCATATCAGAATAACCGGAAAAATCAAAAAATATTTGCAATGTATAAGCTAAAATCCCTATCCATGCTAAAGGCATCGTCAGATCATTACCCGAAAGAATAAAAATTGAATCTGCAACCTCGCCCAGAGGATTTGCAATTAACATTTTTTTGGCTAATCCATAGATGAAACGCTGTACTCCGATTGCAAAAAGCTCAAATGAGTGACTTCTGTTTGTAATCTGTTGCGAAACATCATGATAGCGGACAATTGGCCCAGCAATTAATTGCGGGAAAAGAGATATATAAAGAGCAAGGTTGAAGATGCTTTTTTGTGAGGGAACTTCTTTTCTATAAACATCAACAATGTACGAAATTGCTTGAAAAGTGAAAAAGGATATACCTAAAGGGAGATGAACAGGATTCAAATCAATGGAAGAAATATTTACTTGAGATAGAACTATATTAATATTATCAGCAATAAAGTTGGCATATTTAAAAGAAATTAAAAGCATCAAATTAATAATTATACCAATAGTGACCCATAATTTTCGACATTGAGGGATTTCATGATATTTGAAAATAACCCGACCAATAAAATAATTGGAAATAATAGATACAATCATCACAATGAGATAAAAGACCTCACCCCATGTGTAGAACATCAGGCTAAATATTAACAATGTAATATTCTTGATTACTCGAGGGGAGAGATAATAAGCTAAGAGTACTATTGGTAAAAAACCAAATAAGAAAATAGGGGAACTAAAAACCATATTTTATGTTACCTTTTTTGCAGCTAACATTAATATTAACAGGTTCTTTTGACCTGATAAGTTGATATTTAAGCTAT
>JAOZLT010000244.1 GCA_029934675.1 Candidatus Altimarinota bacterium
ACTCATAATTATGAAGCTCATGTTTAAGGAGTATAAATTTTTATTTTAATATATATAATACAAAAAGTTTTATGTCCAAACTCGTTTAAACACACACTATACGTGTGTTTACGCGTGTATACAGTTTTTTATGCCTATGTAAAATCAATTTAGGCATAAAAAACTGTATACACCATCTAAGAGGACCAAAGAACCAAGAACAAATACCCCACCAGCACAACCCTTACAACTAACAAAGAATCCTCAGTAGTTTTTAATGTATGTTATCATATAATATAATAATTAAAATTTATAGAGCGAACGAAGTTATTAACCAGCTGTCCAGGTATGGGTTTCTTATCTCAAGAAATGCAGCAGTCTAACGACTGTTGGTTAATGACTTCTATGTGATAAGAAATTCAAACTCTGGACAGTCTGACCCTCATTTTATCCCATGGTTGTTAAATCCAATAGTACAGGATAACGATGTGAGTACCCTAGTCTCTTTCACCGCAGTTTACTTTTCACCGAAAGATCTTAAAACTAGAGATAAGCGATTCGCTAAGGCTTTCATAGTCTTCAGGAAGATACCGTTTACGCAATTCAGAGATATGATAGCTAAGCATGAGATGCACTCTTGGATGCCTCAGGTACCTAAGAACAAAAGGATAGTAGCTGGGCTGTTTGCTGACTCTAAGAAGCCAGGGCAGTCATGGTCCGATAAACACACAGCTGACGAGATGCTCAGGTGTTTCCTTCCCTCGGGTCCTGACTTGCCTAAGAGTGATATGCCTGGGATAAGGAAAGAAGGTGAGGTGTTCTCCGATAAGATTAATATTGGATACATCGATGCTGATGAGGGCTCTAACATTAAATATACTAAGTGGGGTCGAGCTCTAGACCTTCCTGTTGGTGATGCTGACATAATGGAGGTAGCTGACCACTTCACGACTGCGAAGGCTATACCGTATGAGCGTATTGTACTGCACTCCAGCAGTGTTATGTATGATGGGTTGCCCGCCCGCAAGGTTGGTTTCCACGTGATATGGCCCCTCGCTAAGAACGTGACACGCGAGAAGTTAAGATCCTATATCGCCAATAAGGCTGATAAGTTGAACGATAAATATCCTCAGAGGATAGAGTATTTGAACAGCGCTGGCGAGCCTAGGACTGATAAGAATAGGGTGCTGTTTGATATGACAGTCTATTCAAATGCTAGAGCTATGCACTCGAGCTTCCATGTTGATAATCCTATAATAGTATACGATGAGGGTAAGCCGATGACGGATGCGTCTTGGAAGAAGTTGCACCCTACGACGCTCCCGAGCTTGGTTACTTATGATGCTGACGATATCGCTGTGCAGACTCTCGTGAAGGCTAAGGAGAGAGGCATGACTGCCGAAGAGTATAGAGTACATAGATCAGTCCACAGGAGTATGACTTCCAAGGGTACAATAAGCTCAGAGTATCAGGTGTTTGATGGAGATGAGTATAAAGGAACTATAGGTGAGATTGATGCCAAGCCTGGGAAGACTAACTTCAATGCGATTGATAGTGATAGACCCGAACCTGGTTCAAGTTGGGCGCCTGGTCGCCGTAGTGGTATAGTGCAAGATAGGTCAGCCGACATCACTTACACTATAGTCTGGCCTGAGGAGGCTACACATATCTATGAGACTAAGTATGCTCCCTTTCCAGCTGAGACTCAAGTAGGTAGGGTTGCTGTTCTATCAGATACTAACTCCGGTAAGTCTCACTGGATGGCCAATGTACATTCACCGTTCTTGCTGACTATGTTTGACCGGGTGTTCATTACTGAACCTACGATCAAGGCAGCCCATAATATGTATGATGAGCTTAAGAAGGCTCACAAGCATACCGGCATCCCTGTGAACTATTTAGTCTCCGGTAAGAGTAAAGCTAGTGAGGCTGAGAAGGGATCTATTAATGTCTTGACAGTCGATAAGCTCTATGGTTCAGTTGCTAAAGGTGACTTGGACATTACAGATGATGCAGTCCTAATTGATGAAGCCCACGAGCCGTATAAGACCTTCACACCTCTGACTAGTAAGCAGCGCTTTGTAGATGCGTTGATGGGAGGAGAGTATCCAGTAGGGCATTTAACCGCCTTGTCTGGTACCCTTGAGAGTGAGATACTCCCAGAGCTAAAAACAGGAGAGTGGTCCATCCTACGCTATGAGAAGGCTCATAAGAAGAGCGTTACCTACACGGATGTCTTTCCCATCAGAGCTATAACTAAGGGTACTCATATACTGACTAGAACTCGTAAAGATGTCCTCCATATCAGAGAGCACCTACAAGCATTCAGCTCCTACGAAGTTGGGTTTGTTATAGGTAAGACGACCGACAGAGATTTAATGCAGTACGAGACTAGCGAAGGGTCTTACCTAAAAGAGATACCTGCAGAGTTCTATAAGCATTACGACATCCTTATAACCAATCTTGCCTTAGGTGTTGGGTCGTCTCTTCCTCTGAACTTCACCACTTCTATCATCGATGCGAGAGGTTTAACGTCCCAAGAAGTAAAGCAAGCAGATAGAGTAAGAGCAGAGAACGCTAACCTATTTATATATAGCGGGTTTGAACCCTTCACGAAAACAGTCCCAAGGTTGTTAACCATAGGAGTTATGCGCAGCATTAGGGATGAGATAACATCTGTTTCGGACTACCTTACCGTTGACTATCACAAAGGCGATAATAGAATCGTAGCTAGTAAGAGGATCGATAATGAGGAGATCAGAGCGCTGCGAACCTTGAAAGAGGATAACTTTGGAATGCGGTGTTTCATGAGAGATAACAATAGTCGAAGGGTTCTCAACGATAAAGACTTATTCGAAGCTCAGTTCCTCAAGTGGGGTAGTGAGATCGTTTATGATGTCCACCCTGACCTATCGAAAGATGATTGGCTCTACCTTAATCAGAAAGAAGCTGAAGCGTCTGACTTTCCTTATTGGTACGATCGCGATGAAGATAGTGAGGCTGAGGCTTTAAAGATAGAGATAGCTGGACTACTGACCCCATCCAGCGCAGATAGATTTATTGCAGAGCCTCCAAGAAGCGTACTCCACGAAGAAGCTCAGAATAAGATCAAGAAGCGCTATCCTATGA
>JAOZLT010000039.1 GCA_029934675.1 Candidatus Altimarinota bacterium
CAGTAGAAATCAGCTTAAAATGTTCGATTGGAGGAAAAACTGGTGAAGCTCCAAATTTGTTTTCTTGTTTTTTTGTAACAGACATAATAGAGTATTAAGCAGTAAAACTAATACCCAATCACCATGAACAAATTTAATCTTAATTCTTTTAGGGCAATTGTTTCTATTATAATTGTCTTAGTTTTCGGTGTAACGCTATCTTACGCCACTTCAACTATCGGTACTACTATTTCATCCGATTCGCTTACAGCTGGATCAGATGGAACCGATGGTGAAATTACAATATTTTCAGAAGAAACAGCTGGTGATGGCACTGATAATTTCGTTAAATTCCAACCAAATCCAACAATGACACAGGATACGACTTACACTCTTCCTGCTGATGATGGCACGGCAAGTCAAGTACTTGAAACAGATGGCTCTGGAAACTTGGACTGGGTTACTGGTGCAACCGGGAACACGCTTGATACAGCATATGATCAAGGCGGAGCAGGTGCGGGAGGTGTGATAAATGTGGATACAAGTGCAGTTACTTTAACTGGTACAGCTGATGATGAAACACTAAATATTTCTCATTCCGATGATGACAAGGATGCGGTGGAGATATTTGCTTCCAATACAGCTTACAGTCCAACAAATGGAATGCTTACCTTAAAGTCAAACGAGGAAAACACAGGTTCATTCAACTTCCTCCAGCTTATTACGGATATGGACGGTACTCCTTCTACAGAATTCTATATCAACCAATCAGGTACTATTGGTACTTCAGGTCAGCTTATTGTTGGCGGGAACGTTTTATTCGACACAAATACACTTGCCGTAAATGCAACCTCTAACGAGGTAGGTATCGGTGTTGTGCCAACAGGAAATACTGCAGGACTTGAGATTGAAACAGCTGATGCGGCGAATTTACGAGGCCTTTTGATAGATAATAATGAAGTTACAAATGATACTGAGGGTATTCAGATAGATATGGCTGAAGGTGGTGGGGCTCCACTTCTCATCTCTCCACTTTCAGCATCTCCAAATACAACGGATGAAGGTAGTATATATTATGATAGTGATGATGATAATTTGTATGTATACGCAAATGGTGGATGGGCCGATTTAACAGGAGGCATAGCAGACGTTGTTGATGACATAACTCCTCAGCTTGGCGGTCAGTTAGATGTAAACGGAAATGCAATCGGTGATGGCACATTAGAGCTTCTTAAATTCTCTGAAACAGGTTCAGCAGTAAATGAAATATCAATTGCGAATGCTGCAACAGGCGCTGGTCCAGAAGTTTTTGCAACTGGAGATGACGCGAATATTGATATATCCATTGATGCGAAAGGTACGGGGACTATGGTTCTTCAATCTAGTGGAACTGGTGGTGTTGCAATAGGTACAAGTACAACTTCAAGCCAAGTTACAATAGCTCAGACTGACGCTGCCAATGCTCCAGCTCTAACACTGGATTCAGAAGAATCATCTTCAGGACAGAGAATATTATCAGTCCTTTCAGATAATCCTGCTGACGAAAGCGAAAATTTTTATGTTAATTCAGGCGGAACTGCTGGCGCTTCTAGTGTTTTGCAGGCTGGTGTTGATGGCTCAGATGGTGAGCTTAGACTTTACTCTGAACAAGGTGGTATTGATTATATACTAACTTTACAGCCAAGCGCATCGATGACTGGGGATACTACTTATTCCTTACCTGTTAACTATGGCGCTGCAGGTCAGGTACTTACAGATTCAGCTGGTAATGGACTTTTAAGCTGGTCAAGTGTTATAAGCTCAACTCTGGTAGACAACACAACAGATGCTTTAGATATACAACAGGGGGCAAATAATTATATTAACATCAATACAACTAATGGTGCTGAAAATATATCATTCGGAAATGACGCAATAAATCCAACATTTAGTTTTTTGGGTTCAGGCGTTTTTCATACATGGGGTCCGATCACTATAGATAACGCAGCGACATTTAATGATAATAGCGATGATGTTGATTTTAGAATTGAGAGTAATAATGAGATTAATGCATTATTTGTAGATGGCGGTAATGATTCGGTAGGTATTGGTACTTCAACTCCAACGGCAAGATTACATGTATATCAGAGCGCACCCGCACCAAATCAAGCTCTTTTCAAAATTGGAACATCTGATGATTCTAATAGGTTTTCAGTTGATGAAGATGGTGATGCAACTTTAGATTCATCCTTGTCGATTGGGTCAAACATGTCTTTGGTTGATGGTGTCATTACACAAGTGACAGGATCATCATTAGATATACATTTGGGTGGTAATGCAGGAGATGATTTTGTTATTACAGATGGCACGGCGATCATGACTGTAGAGTCTGATATGGATATGGTTACTATTAATGGTGATTTAAGACTGGATCCTCGGCCAGTAGCATCACGGCCATGTTTAGCAACTGATTATGGAGAAGTATTTTTTCATACAGGAATGGACGATTTATGTGCATGTACTTCACTTGGCTGGATGGTAGTAGGGTCAGTAGGCTCAGGACCACCTGTCCCCTGTGCTCCTTAATATTTATAAAAAAAATAATAATCTAATATTTGAAATTTTGGCATGAAAAACTCAATCATAAAAACCTTAACCATTGGAATCCTGATTTTGGCTTTACCTCTAATGGCTTTGGCTGTAAACGATGTGACTTTAAATGGAAATGCAAGCTTTGAGCTCGATACTACCGATACATCCACCACAAAAACCATTACAGGTTTAAATGGTGGTGTTGTTACTCAGCTGGATATCGATACGACTTATATAGATGTAACATTGGATAATGCATCCGATATTACATTCAATAACGACGGTTCAGTGTATTTTAATGCAGTGGTACAATCAGGAGCTGGCTCTACGATTACACCAGCTTGTCCAACATCACTTATCAGACTTATTTCTACAGGTAATACAGTAGTTCGCTTAACACTAACCACTGCTGCACCAAGTTGTGTTGGAGGTGGTTCACCCAGTTATGTTTGTGGCAATGGCGCTTGTGAAGCAGGTGAAAATGCAACATCTTGCCCAGCCGACTGTAGTACAGGTGGGGGTGGTGGCGGTGGAGGCGGTGGCGGTGGCGGTGGGGGTAGTGGTACAAGCTCTACGTCTAACACAAGAACAAGTAGTACTGCATCTAAAATTTCAACTATTACGGGTACTCAGAAATTTAGCAGACCGGTTGAATTCAAATCTGCAGTTATAACTGTCGATACGGATGCCGGTACTAAAACAGCTACTGCAACAGGCAAAGGTACATTAACAATCAAACCTAACAGTAAATCTACTATTTCGCTATTGATTCCGGAAAGTACTGATGTTGAAGGACTTATTGATTGGGATGGGAAAATCAATCCACCTCTTATCAGATCAAATAATATAATCAGTAAAACGGAAGGCGATGCAATAAAAGATTCAAGCGATAGGCTTTTATATAAAAATATTGATACTGTTATATTGGTAGGTTCAGATAAATCCAGTCTTAAATTCACAAATAAAGTTAAGCTTAAAATTCCTGTTAAATCAGATAATGAGAGCGTACTTAATATCTATTCATCAGAGGACGGCAAAGTTTGGAAAAAAGAAGGAAGCGGCACGGTTAAAGATAGTAAAATCATATTTGAAACAGATCATCTGACCTATTTTGCCCTAGAGAAAACTGATGAAATTTCAACTCCAATTGCCAAAGTAGTTGCAAAAACAACAGGCTTTACAGATATATCAGGTCATTGGGCAAAATCTTATATCGAAAGTATCGCAGGTAGAGGAATTGTTAACGGAAAAACATCAACTACTTTTGCTCCTAACGATAATATTACTCGCGCTGAACTTACAAAGATTGCCGTAGAGGCATTGTTTACAGATTCTGAAATAAATGATTGTCTTACGACTTATACACTACCAGAATGGACTTATATTTATTTCAGAGATGTATCATCTAATGCCTGGTATGCAGATTATGTTTGCGTGGCAAAGATGAACGGCATTGTACAGGGGGTTAATGGTAATTTTATGCCAAATACTTCAATAACACGTGCCGCAGCGCTCAAGATACTTTTGGAGGCCACAGGTTTTTCGGATATAACTAGCAATTTTACCCAAAACTACTCATCAAATTCAAGTTGGGCTTACGCGTTTTTCCCAGATGTTTTGATGAGCGAGTGGTTTGCCAAATACGTAGCTTACGCAAAGGATTACAACATTGTAGGCGGATACGGTGACGGAAACTTCAAACCAGGTAATAATATCACACGCGCAGAGGTTGCGAAGGTGGTTATGAAGATTTTGGATTTAATAGAATAAATTTCTAAAATCCGAAATACAAATATCGAAATCCAATCCATTCTCCGTAGTAAACTACGAAGGACGAAAGGAAACACGAAATTATAAATTTGAAATACGAAAAAGTTTTGGTAATTTAAGCATTCGGGTTTAGAATTTGTTTCGAATTTCGGTATTCGAATTTCGATATTTAACATACATATTATGGATTACAAAATCTCAGACATAAAATTATCAGATTGGGGCCGAAAAGAAATTGAGCTCGCAGAAAAAGAAATGCCGGGACTTATGGCTCTACGTAAAAAATATACCAAAACAAAGCCTTTAAAGGGTGCACGGATAGCAGGTTGTATACACATGACTATCCAAACAGCAGTACTTATCGAAACTCTAATCGAATTAGGTGCAGAGGTACGCTGGTCCAGTTGCAATATATTCAGCACACAAGACCATGCCGCAGCAGCAATTGCAAAAAAGGAAATATCGGTTTTTGCGTGGAAAGGAGAATCGGAAAAAGAATATTTATGGTGTATTGAGCAAACGCTTAAATTTAAGGGTGGAAAAAGTTTAAATATGATCCTAGATGACGGCGGAGATTTAACAGCATTAGTTTATAAAAAATATCCAAAATTTATAAAAGACATTCGTGGAATAACCGAAGAAACAACAACAGGTGTACATCGCCTTTACGGGATGATGAAAGAGGGTAAACTCAAAACATCAGCTATAAATGTAAACGACAGCGTAACAAAATCCAAATTCGATAATCTCTATGGCTGTCGGGAATCTTTGGCTGATGGCATTAAGCGTGCTACTGATATTATGATAGCCGGGAAAGTAGTTGTAATAGCCGGTTACGGAGATGTGGGCAAAGGTTGTGCAAAATCCATGAGTGGATTAGGCGCACGTGTTGTAATTACCGAAATCGATCCCATTAATGCACTTCAGGCTTCCATGGAAGGATTGGAGGTCATGCCTATGGATGAAGCCGTAAAGAAAGGGGATATCTTTGTTACTGCAACTGGTTGTCTCAATGTAATTCAGGGTAAGCATATGCAGGCTATGAAAGATCAGGCAATCGTCTGCAACATCGGACATTTTGATAATGAGATAGAAGTTAGCTGGCTTGCAAAAAATAAGTGTAAAAAGACAAATATCAAACCTCAGGTCGACAAGTATAAGATAGGCAGTAAAGAGATAATCCTACTTGCCGAGGGGCGTCTTGTTAATCTTGGTTGTGCCACCGGTCATCCGAGTTTTGTTATGAGTAACTCATTTACAAATCAGGTTTTAGCACAAATAGAATTATTCACAAAATCAGAAAAGTATCCGGTAGGTGTATATATGTTGCCTAAAAAACTTGATGAAGAGGTTGCACGTCTACATTTACCAAAAGTTGGAGTAAGGCTGGATAAGCTCACACCGAAACAGGCAAAGTATATGGGCGTACCAACTGATGGGCCATATAAACCGGATCATTATAGATATTAAGCCTTTAAAATCAATGCCCTTAAGAAGGCCGAAACTGTTGAGTATCCTGCCTTGATAGCTTTCTTTTGTATTTCTCTTTTTTCATCAGCTGAAACCCTGAATCGAATTACATTATTTTGTTTTTTTAGAAAATTCTGGGTAGCAATAATCATTTCAGGAAGATGCTCAAGTAGATCCGGAATATCTTCAACTAAGAATCTTTGATCCATTCGTGCTCCGGGACATTTTACATATACTGTTTCTTTATTAAGAGGTTTTATTGAGTATCCGTAACGTTTATTGTTAACTGTGACACTATGCTTAAATGGTTTCATCTTCATTATTGAATATACTTATATTTTTTATAATTAGCTTCGCGGTAATCTTTTTATATATTAATTTACAATCATTATTGTGCACAGGAATCGACAAGGCTTTTTGAATTAGAGGATGTGAGTAACGATGATGACTACCGCTGACATCGGTTTTCTGAAAATTCAGATATAATAATACTTTTTCAATTTTTTTGAATTTCAGGGATTTAGGATTTTCCAAAAATCTATTTATAAGTTTATCTATTCTAGTCATTCATCTTAATACAAAATCTCAATCTGTAGCTACATTTTACAAAATGTAGCTACAAAATCAAGCAAAAAAATTTGACAGAGAATATATTATCGGAGTACAATAATTTACGAAATCACAGTTTCATTACGAGTAGCAGGTAGGGATTTGGCCCGATAATCTGCTCCGCAACCCCGTAAGTATGACAACTAACGGAAGGTGCGAAATCCACAATAAGATGATTAGTCGAATTGGCTTCTCATCTGAGAAGTTCATTTTATAAATGATTAATTCTAAATTCGAAATCGTTTGGAAATTGGTAATTCAAAATTATACATTAAAAATTTCAATTATGTCATATTTATTCACAAGCGAGAGTGTAACCGAAGGTCATCCCGATAAAATGGCTGACCAAATATCTGATGCAGTGTTGGATGCGATATTAGAAAAAGACCCTAAAGGTCGTGTCGCTTGCGAAACACTGGTTACAACAGGCTTGGTGCTTGTAGCCGGAGAGATCAGTACCAAAATATATGTAGATATTCCAAAAATAGCACGCAAAACTATTAAAGAAATTGGATATGATAACGGAGAATATGGTTTTGACTCTAAATCCTGTGCGGTTCTCACCAGTATTGATAGTCAAAGCTCGGATATAGCTCAAGGTGTAGATCCGGGTGGAGCAGGAGATCAGGGTATGATGTTCGGATTTGCATGTGATGAAACAGAAGAGCTAATGCCTCTTCCTATATCTCTTGCTCATGCATTAACTTTTAAGCTTGCAGAAGTCCGTCGTTCAAAAAAGCTAGATTATCTACGTCCAGATGGTAAAGCACAGGTAACCGTAGAATATGAGTCGGCTGGAAAACCATTAAGAGTAGATTCAATAGTCGTTTCTACTCAGCATGCTCCACACGCTACACAAAATACAATTAGAAAGGATATCATTAAGCATGTTATTGAGCCGATTTGTGGTAAGTGGTTGGATAAAAAAACCAAGTACCATATAAACCCAACAGGGAGATTTATCATCGGCGGACCTCCTGGTGATGCAGGAATGACAGGGCGTAAGATAATTGTAGACACTTATGGCGGAAGTGCCCCACACGGTGGTGGTGCATTCAGTGGAAAAGACGCCACAAAAGTCGATAGGTCTGCTGCCTACATGGCTCGTTATATAGCAAAAAATATAGTATCCGCAAAACTCGCCAGTCGTTGCCAAATTCAAATTGCCTATGCTATTGGGGTAGCAGAGCCTGTCTCTTTAACAGTAGATACATTCGGAACCGGAAAAATTTCAGATTCAGAACTTGCCATAGCAGTCAAAAAAATATTCCCATTAACACCAAAAGGTATTATTAAGCATCTCGATTTATGCAAACCAATTTTCAAAAGAACTGCTTCCTACGGCCACTTTGGGCGTAAGGAATTTAGTTGGGAAAAAGTGGATAAAGTGGGGGATTTGCAAAAATGTTTAAATTAAGATAGTGTGCTGAACCTTAGTATTAATTTTGTGATATGTACGATATTTTTGTAGATGAAGAAAAAGTACAAGGGTATATAGGATTTCTTGTTGTAAAACATACACCGGAGCTTCAAAAACTTCTTCTTGAGATCAGACAGTCAAATAAAGATTATCGTCCTGAGATTAAGTTTGTTAGTGTGAATAATACAAGAATTCACATAATTTTATCTTGGTTAAATATCTTATTTAACAGTAACTATTGTATTGGTTTCTATTATAGAAAATGGGATAAAACAATTAATCAAAAGAGAAATATTGTAATAAATACAGTTAGGAAATTTAAAAAATTAAAGCGAACTAGGGATATTGTTATGTTTATGGATTTTGATTCTACACATGAAAATATTGGTTTACAGGAACAAATAAGGAAGACAACAAATATATTAAGATCTTATCAGTTTGATAGTAGGAGTACGGACATACTTTAATTAACGGATGTTTTGTTGCAATGCGCAATTAAATCAGAGAGATGGAAGTATAATAAAAAACAATATGGAAAATTGTTAAAAAAGATGCATGGTGGAGTAAGTATGAAAAAACATGAATTAAAAAGACTAATCGTTTATCATGCAATAAAACAGAATCAAAAAAATAAGAGAATTAGAAAACAGATTGCGTAATCCTTCATCATCCATTATAATTCATTTACTAAAAATGTCGCTGTGGCTCCGCCACTACCGGCATTTTTTATATCTCCACCTTTTCACCGACAATCTTTTCTCCCAAAAATCGACTTCCCAACATCTCAAATCTTTCCACATTATCAGTTGTATAGTAAATACGTTTACCGGAACGAGACAGATTTTTTTCCACATCCGGATGTCTTTCAAAGTAACTCTCAATAGCATCTGCACCAGCTTTGGCAGAAGACAGAACATTAACCTGTTTTCCCATCATCCTCACAATCTCTTTCTGGAGCAGAGGATAATGTGTACAGCCGAGTATTAGAGTGTCGATGTGCGCGTGTCTCAGAGGCCTTAAATACGTCCGCAACATCATTCTGGTAACTGTAGCCTTTATCATTCCTTCCTCCACAAATGGGGCGAGTAGCGGGCATGCATTTTGTGTAATACGGATTTTCTTCTCAGCTCGTTTGTTTTTTGATTTGTAGTACTTGGATTCATATTTCTTAAGCTCACGCTCATATGCACCACTATTTACTGTACCTCGAGTACCAATAACTCCTATTCGTCCGAATTTTGTAGCTCTTAAAGCCTCTTCACAGGCTGGAACCAGAACGCCAAGTATTGTCGGCTTACCTTTATATATTTGTTGTACATGTCTAAGAGCATCCGCAGATGCTGTGTTACATGCAACTATTATGAGTTTACATCCTTTTTTAGCCAAAAAATCCACATTCTGAACAACTAATTTGTTCACATATTCCGTTGAACGGCTACCATAAGGCATATTCGCCTGATCACCCAAATACATATAATCGTACTTTGGGTACTTTCTAAGATACTCGCGCATTACTGTAAGTCCGCCGAAACCTGAGTCAAATATACCAATCAACTTTATGTCGTGTTAGAAATTATCGATGTTACGATACTATAAAAATGACCAATGACCAATACCCAATGACCAACTTATTCTTAATTTTTAACCTGCCTTTGCCGGCAGGCAGGCTCTTAACTCTTAACTCTTTAGGTACGCGAAAACGAGCAATAGAACGTTAACAAGGTAAAATCCATTACACACCAAACAAAAATTCTTCAGCTTAAAGTATAGGATATTAGCTAGGCGCGCAGAAAATAGAACCCCTATAATTGTTGCATATAAAACAAAATCCATCTTTCCAAAAAACACTAATCCGATTACTGCCAAATAATAAAGTAACCCCCACCAGCCATTTGATATACCGAGCATCTTGCTATAACTGCTGTGGAATGTGCGTGAGCAAGACATTTTATTATTTATGTCACATGCCGCCTTATAATTATTGTTTTTTCGTAATTTATACTCCACATATTCGGTATAAAGAGATAGTAATATACCGACACCTGCGATGATATATAAGGCATTAATCATTGAACACAAAATTTATTCAATCTTCGATTCTAAACTCAGATTTTTTAAGTAAATTTTAAAATCATACCATCAGAATCTACCACCTTTTCATTTTAGATTACAATAGTATTCACTTTTAATTTCCCAATTTTGTCTTTACATTACAAATCAAATTTACCCAAATCACTATCTCATACTCCC
>JAOZLT010000245.1 GCA_029934675.1 Candidatus Altimarinota bacterium
TCGACACCAGTATCCGCGTGGGCGGGGACGAAATGGACGCATCCATCGTCAACTACGTCAAAAAGAACCACAACCTGCTGATCGGGGACCAGACGGCGGAGAATATCAAGAAGACCATTGGGTCGGCCTACAAGTTCGACGAGGAACTGGAGATGGATGTCAAGGGGCTGTACCAGGTGTCCGGGGTGCCCAAGACCCAGAAGATCTCCTCTGTGGAAATCCGCGAGGCCTTGCAGGAACCCATTCAGGCCATCTGTGACGCGCTGAAACATTCCCTGGAACAAACTCCGCCCGAATTGGCCGCCGACATCAAGGACCGCGGCATTGTTATCACGGGGGGGGGAGCTTTGCTGAAGGGATTACCGGATCTGCTGCGGGAACAGACGGATTTGCCGATCAATCTAATGGACGACCCACTGTTCTGCGTGGTGTTGGGCACGGGCAAAATTCTCGATGATTTCGATCGCTACCGACCGGTGATCATGAAGGGCGGGCGGATCTAGGCTATGCTGGAAAAGCCGGGCAGATTTTCCCTGCGGGGCGAGATCATGATCCTGGTGGTCTGTGTCGCCTTAGCCATCACCTTGCTGGTACTGCCCCAAGACACGCAGATTACCGTGGCCGACCGTCTGGGTCAGGTGCTCACCTTCCCCTACTGGGAAATGCGCAATTTCAGCGAAGATATTGTCCGCACCCAGGAACAAAACACCCTTCTCAAACAGCAACTGGTGGAGTTGAAACAGGCCCTGGCCACGGGTGCACGTATGAGCCGCGACGCCATGCGCATGGCCGGCCCGGCGGTGGCTCCGGGTTACGAAGGGGAAATTGTGCCCTGCCGGGTGGTTATGCGTCAGCGGGGGCGTTTTGCCACCATGCTCAAAATCAGGAGTCTAACCCCAGTGGACTGGCAACCCTGGCTGCCGGTTATTTCCAGGCGTGGTTATCTGGGGCGCTTGCATAAGGTCATCAACGACCAGGAAGCCTGGGTTGAACTGATGACGGTCCAAGATTTTGCCATGGGGGCGGAGTTAGACCGCACTGGTTTACTGGGTATCCTACGGCCGCGAGCCGGTCATTTCGTGCTGGAGATGGTTGGGCGGGACGAGGATGTGCGGGTGGGTGATCAGATCATTACCAGCGGGATCGCCGAAGTGAAGGAACAGGATTCAAGCGGTGAGCAGGTGGTTTTGACGCCGCGCGGGTTCCCCGTGGGACGGGTGATTGACGTGTCTTCCCCTTTGGAGCAGCTCTTCAAGGTAATCATCGTCGAACCAGATGCGTCCTTTGATTACAACGAGACCGTATTCGTAATTACACCACTGAACGAGGCCTCCGGACGGGAGGGCAGCCAGTGAGGGAATTCCTGCGTACAACCCTGGTCTGGGTGCTGTTGGCCTTTCTGGGAGACACAATCATTGCTCCCGGTATTGCCATTCGAGGTATTGCGCCGGACTTTTCGGTTATTGCCCTGATCCTGTTGGCTCTTGGGCAGGGGGCTGCACCAGCCACCCTGGCTGGCTTTGTAGTGGGCCTGGTACAGGATCTATCCAATCCGGGTCTGCTGGGGTTGCACGCTTTGTGCAAAAGTTGTCTGGGCTTTGGGGTGGGTGCTTTGCGGGGGCGGCTAGTTTATGGACTGGCTCTGGTCAACGGCCTTCTCATCACCTTGAGCGTGCTCAGCCATGACCTGCTGTTCCTGCTGGTGCAGAGTCGTCTGAAGGAAGAAGCCTTCCTGGGACCATTCTTTACCCAGTCTTTACCTGTGGCCATTTATTCCGGTTTGGTCGGGGTAGTGATCTTGCGAGTGGCCGAATACGCGGGCTTGCTGCGGCAGGAGGATTGAGATGTTACCGGAACGGGAGGTCATGGTCCGCAGCCGGGTTTTCCGGTTGGTGGTGATTGCCCTGATTTTAGTTCTGGTAGTCAACCTGTTCATCATGATGGTTGGCAAAAATTACACTACTTACAAAAACCAGGCTCTGGAAAACCGCCAGGTGCGCGTGCGGAAGACAGCTCCACGCGGACGTATTGCCGACCGTCAGGGGCTGATTCTGGCGGACAATCTTTTTATCGCGGATATCACCCTGTCGGCTGCCTGCCTGAGCGCCGAAGGTCCTGATACAACACTGGCACGGCTGCTGGATTGGTTTGACTTGCCGGTGAGCGAAACCTGCCGACGCTTGGCAAGCCAGCAGGCAAAGGGGCGTTCGCGGCTGGTCCTGGTGGCTAACGCCAGTATGCCCCAGATTGCAGCGGTTGAAGAGCGGGGACGACAGTTACCTGGTGTACGGGTCGAAGCAAGGGCCCGCCGCCGCTATCTATATGACAACCTGTTCGCGCACCTTATCGGCTACGTGGGAGAAGTAGGAAAGGCGGACCTGGACACCTCCGGCAGTTATCTGGGCTACCGTCAGGGCGATTTTATCGGTAAGCAGGGGATAGAGGCAGTTTTCGAAGATATTTTACGGGGCACCCCCGGTCGCATGCTGGAGGAGGTGAACGCCTCAGGTCGTTTTGTGGGCAGCGGTACGGTCTGGTCGAATGAGTTACTCCCGGGGCAAGATGTGATCCTATCCATATCCCTGAACCTGCAGCTGGCCCTGGCCGAAATTATTGGTGACAAGGTAGCCTGCGGGGTGGCCATGTCCGTTGCTACGGGCGAGGTTTTGGCGGCTTTCAGCAATCCGTCCTTTGATCCCAACCTGATGACGATGGGAATCAGCGCCGAGCAGTGGAATACCTGGCTCAACGACCCTGCCAAACCATTTTTTAATCGGGTGATCCATGCCACCTACCCGCCTGGTTCGCTCTACAAGCCGGTTACGTCTTTGGCTGCAATGTCCCTGGGGCTGGTAGATACGAACACTAAACTGGAACCGTGTCTCGGTGGTTGGAATTTTGGTGATCGCTATTTCCGCTGCTGGAAGCGCAGTGGACACGGTAGGCTGGATCATATGGACGCCATGGTCTTTTCCTGTGACACGTACTATTACCAACTGGGCCTGATGATGAATATCGACCAGTTGGCTGCGGCGGCCCGCTCCTTCGGCCTGGGGCGTGCCTGCACCGATGTCTTTGCCT
>JAOZLT010000246.1 GCA_029934675.1 Candidatus Altimarinota bacterium
CTGATTGGAATGCCGTAGTTTTCAATGGGCTGACGATCAAAGGGATCTATGGCCGCGAAATGTATGAGACGTGGTATAAAATGACGAGTATGTTGCAGAGTGGTTTGGATATTTTTCCGATCATTACGGACCGCTTTCATTATACGGAATATGAAAAAGGCTTTGAACGGATGATTTCCGGAAACTCCGGAAAGGTTATTTTAAATTGGGAAGATTGATGGAGAAGATCATGGATAGAAAACAAGGGCTACAATTTTTTAGTAAAGAGCTGGAGGCTATCCGAGAGGGTGGTTTAATGAAGGGCGAGCGACTGTTGCTGGGTCCCCAAGGGAATCGTATTACGGTTTCTAGTGGAGAGGTATTAAACTTTTGTGCCAATAACTATCTAGGTTTGTCTAATCATCCGGCATTGGTTGCCGCGGCAAAGGAAGGACTCGACCGTTGGGGCTTTGGGCTCTCTTCCGTGCGTTTTATCTGCGGAACGCAGGAGTTGCATAAGCAACTAGAGCAAAAGGTTTCTGAGTTTCTAGAGATGGAAGATACGATTCTTTATTCCTCCTGTTTCGATGCGAATGCGGGCTTGTTCGAAACCTTGCTGACGGCAGATGATGTGATTATTAGTGATGCACTTAACCATGCATCCATCATTGATGGGGTTCGGCTCTGTAAGGCAAAGCGCTCCATTTATTCAAACTCCAATATGGAAGAGCTTGAAGAAAAACTGAAAGATGCACAAGACAGTCGCATCCGATTGATTGCCACCGATGGTGTCTTTTCTATGGACGGCACGGTCGCCAAACTTCAGGATATTTGCAATTTGGCGGATCAATATAATGCGCTGGTAATGGTTGATGATTCGCACGGAGTAGGAGTGCTTGGTAAAGGTGGCCGAGGTACTCATGAATACCGCGATGTGATGGGGCGTGTGGACATTCTTACGGGCACATTTGGTAAGGCACTTGGAGGAGCGAGTGGAGGTTATACGAGTGGACGAAAGGAAGTAATAGATCTTCTTCGCCAGCGTTCGCGCCCTTATCTCTTTTCAAATACCGTGGCACCGCCGATTGCTTCCGCAACAATCAAAGCCTTGGAACTCATTTCTTCTTCACCAGAACTTAATATTCGGCTCTCAGAAAATACGGCTTATTTTCGGCGGCGGATGGTTGAGGTTGGTTTCGATGTTCCCGATGGGGATCATCCCATTGTTCCAATCATGTTGGGTGAGGCTCGATTGGCGACGGCTATGGCGGACCGTCTGTTGGAGAAAGGAATTTATGTGGTTGGATTTTCCTTCCCCGTTGTACCGAAGGGGCAGGCCCGTATTCGTGTACAAATTTCGGCAGCACATAGCCTTGAGAACCTAGATTATGCGGTGGAGCAGTTTGCCGAGACGAAAAAGGAACTGGGCTAATCTACTAAGAGTGTAAAACAGGAATTTCTTATGAAACGGATTGTTATAACCCTATTGCTGTCAGTTTTTTTTATTGATACGGGCTGGACGGAGCGAGAACAGATTCAACTGGCCTCATTACCATCGCTTTCGCCGGATGGGCATACTTTGGTTTTTGAATACCGGCACGATTTGTGGATCGCTTCGTCGGATGGAGGGGAGGCAAAGCCATTGACTCTGCATCCTGCATTCGACACGCGTCCGATCTTCTCGCCCGACGGTACCCATATTGCTTTTATGAGCAACCGCGATAACACGTGGCAGACCTATGTGATTCCGCTTTCTGGCGGAACGCCTCGCCAGCTAACATTTCACAGCCAAGGCGCGGTTCCCCGCGCCTGGTTTCCCAATGGACAGTCATTAATTGTCACGAGTGACCGGGCTTATTTGGGGTATCGGCAGACCCGTTTGTTCCGTGTGGATTCCCGTGGAGGGAAAGAACCGGAGTTGCTTTTTAATGCCTATGCAGGAGAAGTTTCGTTGGCCTCCGATGGCGAAAAACTACTTTTTACAACGGGAGAGGGAACCCTTTACCGTAAGGGCTATAAGGGGAGCGTCGCCGAGAAAATTTGGTTGCATAATCTTTTGACCGGCGAAAGCCGGGTGGTGCGAGATCACGAGTCAGGCTGCCGAACCCCCATGTGGAAGCCGGATGGATCTGGGTTTTATTATGCGGGGCAACAGGATGGCTGTTTTAATATCCGTGAATACGATCTTAAATCTGGGGAGGATAAAGAGCTAACCCATTTTGTAGAGGACTCGGTGATTTTGCCGACTATTTCCGCAAATGGAAAAGTTATGGTATTTCGTAATCGATTTGATTTTTATCGGTTAGATCCGCGTAAACCAAAGTCGCTTCAGAAGATTAATTTATGGATGGATACGGATGCGTCAACCATGAAGACCAAGCGGCGTTGGTATGATAAGGCTTGGAATAATAATACCTGGGGAACCCTATCCACTACGGATGATGGGCTGGAATTATGTTTTACCGCAGGCGGGGATCTGTGGTTGATGGATACGGTTTTTCGTGAGCCGGTGCAGGTTTGTGGTGATGTTGCTACACATGAGCGTGAAGCTGTTTTTTCGAAGGATAATGCATCGATCTATTTTTTACGTGACGATGGGCTGGGCGTTAATATTTGGAAAGCGGAACGAAAAGATCCCTCTCTGCATTGGTGGGAAAATAAGGATTTTGTACTGAGCCAGATAACGAATGACCGCATTGGTCGCCGTCGAATTAGTCTCAGCCCCAAGGGAGAGCGTCTAGCAGTGGAAGAGGCGGGGCATCAACTTTGGACTATGAATTTAGATGGTTCAGATCGTCGAAAGCTGCTGGATACTCCTTTTAATATTTATTATGACTGGTCGCCGGATGGCTGTTGGTTGGTCTGTTCGGCTCGCGATAGTTGGGGGAATAGTGATATTTGGATTGTTGACGAATCCGGAGAGCAAGAATCTTATAATCTTTCTCGGCATCCCAATTGGGATTGGAATCCGCGCTGGTCCCCTGACGGGCGCATTATTTCTTATGTTGGGAAGCGCTATGATGAGAAGACCGATATTTATTATGTCTGGCTCAATCGTGAAGATGAGGTTTTAGATCAGCGTACCCGTACTCGTA
>JAOZLT010000247.1:0-2832 GCA_029934675.1 Candidatus Altimarinota bacterium
TTGGCACGTTGAGACGCATCATACACTAAGCGTTAATCAAATTTCATCTTAATACAAAAAAGCCGTCTTTATTCGAGACGGCTTTTATATTTCCAGTTCGTTTTACAGAATATTTATTTCCTCAATGCTTTCAACCCGGCTTTACCTGCATCAACTTTTCTGATCTTTTCGATGCGTGTGGGTTGAAGTACACGATCACTTATTTTATTAAGTGAACCGGGTTTCATCATGTTGTTAACCGGACCTGTGATCTTTGAAGAAGCAGAGGCCGCTACCGGTGTAAAAATGGTCGGAAATTCATAGATCCAGGTAATATCAGAGGTACTAAGTTCTGTATCATAAAATTCATAGGCATATAATGCACTGTCCGGATGCGGATCGCCGGCTTCAACGCGGATATCCCAAATAACGTCACCATCAGCTTTCCAGACATAGCCTTCCTGAGGACTGAGAATATCATCGCCCAATTGATCGTCTCCCCATGAAGTTACATCGCTAAGGCTAATAAATACATAATAGATCGCACGATTTGCATGAATATTGTTCAATTGAATTTCGCAAGCATCCGGAACCAGTTCATAACGATATAAAAAACTTGGCAACCAGCTCATTGTCTCACTAGCAAAAAACTTATATCGTCCTGTAGATTCTACAACTACATTTCCATCAACAGAAAACTTACCACTTAAACTGTCATCGCCTTCAAAAAACAATGTATCATAATTTTCGATCACACAAACAGACGAATCTACAGAAAGGTTCGTTACCGTAATATTCGCTAACTGTGGATTAATATGATGAACCACGGTTTCACCATCTGTCAATGAAACTGTTTCTGAATAATTACCTACCCATTCGCCACTGGCCTCTATCGGGATATTATTCACAACACCTTTCATAACAGAAATTGTGTAAGTTTGACTCGTATCGCCGGTTAAAATAATCTCGTCGGCAAGATTGTTTACACTTACCATAATGGCAGTCGATGTGTTATTGCTGACTTCAATATAACCTTCCCCACTGCATCCTATTAGCAGCAGAAAAGCAATTAATACGGGGATAAGATAGGATCTCATTTTTCTTCCTTTATTTTATTTCCAATTTCACAGGTAGTCTTGATACCACCTCTAACATTATAGATCGTTTCGATATATAAACTTTGTGGATCCAACAGTGATGTCAGATCCTTGTATATTCTGTTTGTCATATCTTCCTGATATATTCCCACGTTCCGAAAAGACATATAGTAGTATTTCAATGATTTCAATTCAACGATCTTGTCCTTCGGAATGTATGAAACATAAACTGACGCAAGGTCAGGAAGTCCACTAAAAGGACAAACGGCGGAGAATTCGGGATAATTTAAATGAATGGTCTGTTCTTCACCTTCGTAGGGAAGAGTTTCAAGAAGATCAGGGCGGATATGGCTGTGATCTTCAAAGGGCAAAAATAGTCCTTCAGCTTTTGGCATGGCTTTTCCTCATTTTAGGCAAATGTATTGATTGTTGCCTGAATTTCAAATAATTTTATTTCCTTATCGGGCACTCTTGATTGTCTATTCACCTTTCTTGCAAAAGGGTTATCTCATGAATAGATCTTTCGACTGCGTCCCGACTTTCGTCGGAACTCCGCTCAAGATGACAGACCTGTTTTTGTCATCTCGAACAGTCTTCGCCCCGAATGGTCGGGGCTACGCCCGTCAGGCCAAACGCCGTGCCAGCCGAAGCTCTGTATAAAGCATAGAATGGGAGATATCTCAAATTACTTATTAAAAGTCTTGAGTTTGAGATTTCTCCGCTCGCTCTCCGTTTATCAACGGCTCACTCGGTCGAAATGACAGATCAGTTCCGTATTTCAACATTTCATCGTTTCCAGCCTTCGCATAAAGCTACGGCCGGCAGGCAACAATTATTTTTTTCGCTTTTTCTACGATATCTGAAAGATTCGGTTCCTTGCTATATGTTATCCAATGGTCGGGTGCAAATTTTCTAAACCAGGTCATTTGTCGTTTTGCAAATCGGCGGGTATTCTTCTGTATTTCAGATATTGCTTGCCCTTTATCCATTTCATTATTCAAAAAGGCAATGATCTCTTTATATCCCACTGTATTTAAGGCATTCAAGTCAGCAGAATAACCTTTATCAAGCAATGCTTTGACCTCATCGATCAATCCGGCATCGATCATATCATGAACGCGTTGGTTAATGCGAGCATATAATAATTTTCTATCCGGGTTCAGTCCGATCATCATGTGTTCCCAAGGGAATTCATTGTTCTGTTCTTCAAATACTTCTGAAGGTTTTTTCCCTGTCATCTCCCAAATTTCCAATGCCCTGCAAACGCGTTTAGGATTTTGTGCATCAATCTCTTTTGCATATTCAGGATCGATCATTTTCAATTCTTCATATATTGCAGGCCAACCTTTTGCTTTAGCTTTGATCTGAATAGCACCCCGAATATTCTCATCGCTTGACAAAGAATCGGAGATCATTCCTCTGACCGCCTGGACATAAAGTCCCGAACCACCACAGACGATAATATTTTTTTTCGAAGCGATCTTTTCTCCAATGATCTTGCGGGCTTCTACACCAAATTCTCCCGCTGAGAATTTTTCTTTTGGGTCACGATCATTAATAAAGTAATGTTTTACACGCGAAAGTTCTTCTTCTGAGGGCGTTGCCGTACCAATATCCATATGACAATATATCTGCCGACTATCGGCAGAAATGATCTCTGCATCAAGATATTCAGCTAATTCTATCGATAAAGCCGTCTTACCGCTGGCCGTGGGGCCAACAATAAATAAACAAAATGGTTTTAATTTTTTAGAGA